>JBDHVF010000010.1:0-29209 GCA_039809605.1 Polyangiales bacterium
AGGCGGTCGCCCGCGGCGCGGTCGGCGGGGCGCACGCTGCGAAGCTGCTGCTCGGCGGCGGCGTAGTCGCCGTGCGCGTAGGCGCTGCGGGCGCCCGCGAGGTCGGCGCGCGCCGCGAGGGGCGTGAGCGAGAGCGAGAGCGAGAGGAGCGCCGACGCGAGGCGAGGCGTGGTGGCCTTCATCGGCGGAACTGTAGACCGCTCGCTACGCCGAGCCACCCCTGGTGTTCACGAACGCTCCGGGGAGCACGCCGACGGTGCGCTCGTAGGCGGCGCCCCAGAGCGCCTCGGGGTCGCCGTCGAACACGAGGTCGGCGTCGACGTCGGCCGGGAGCCACACGCCCTGCCGCACCTCGGACTCGAGCTGTTGCGGGCCCCAGCCCGCGTAGCCGAGCACGAGGCGAAAGTCCCTGTCCTGCTTGCGGAGGATCGCCGAGAGGGCGTCCATGTCGCCCGTCACGGCGAGGTCGCTCCCCGCGTCGATCTCGCCCGAGAGGGAGCGGCCGTCGCGGCGGTAGAGCACCCAGCCCGTGCCCGGCTGCACGGGCCCGCCCACGCGGGCCGAGCGCGCGTAGGGGCCCACGTCGGGCAGCGAGACCCCGTCGGGCACGAGGCCCGCGCCCGCGAGGAGCTCCTTCACGGAGCCGAGGGCGCGGCCGTTGAGCACCCAGCCGAGGGCGCCGTTGTCGTCGTGGCGCGCGAGCAGCACCACGGTGTGTTCGAAGTTCGGGTCCCCGAGCCGGGGCGCCGCGAGAAGGAGTCCGGGAGCGAGGCTGCGGTGGTTCACCATGACCCCGCGAGTGTAGTCCCCTTCACTCCGGAACGGTCTCCCCCTTTGCGGCGCGCTCCTCGCGATCCTCTTCGATCACCACGAGGAAGGGGTTGGCCACGTCGGGGTCGAACTGCGAGCCCGCGCAGCGCTCGATCTCGTTGATCGCCACCTCGTGCGGCAGCGCGTTGCGGTAGCTGCGGTTCGACGTCATCGCGTCGTAGGTGTCGGCCACCGAGATGATCCGCGCGATCGCCGGGATCTCGTTGCCCTTGAGCTTCAGGGGGTAGCCCCGCCCGTCCCAGCGCTCGTGGTGCAGGTGCACGCCGGGCACCAGCGGGTGCAGGAATTTGATCGGGTCGAGGATGTCCTTGCCGTACCCCGGGTGCTTCTTGAAGATCTCGTACTCCTCGGCGGTGAGCTTGCCGGCCTTGTTGAGGTTCAGCACGCAGCCCACCTTGCCGATGTCGTGCAGGAGCGCCGCCTGCCGCACGATCTCGACCTCGTCGGGGCCCATCCCGAGCCGCCGCGCGAGGAGCTGCGCGTAGTACGCCACGCGGTCGGAGTGGCCCGCGGTGTAGCGGTCCATCTTGTCGATGGTGCGCGCGAGGCCCTGGATGGTCTGTTGAAAGGTGGCCTTGAGGTCCTCGTAGAGCCGCGCGTTCTCGATGGCCGCCGCGGCGCGCGAGGCCACGCCCTGCAGGAGCTTCCGCTGGGCCTCTTCGAAGCGCCGCCCCCGCGCGAAGCTCAGCGTGACGAGAAAGCCCGCGGTCTCGCCCCGGATGCGCAGCGGCACGGCCATGAGCGACCACGCGGGGTGCTGCTCCGACGGGTTGACGAGAAACGCCGCGACGCGCGCGCCCGACACGTTGAGCGTGGCCTCGCCCGCGAAGTGCTCGGCGAGCGCCGCGGCGTCGACCGCCACCAGCGACTCGTCGCCCATGATCTCGGTCGGGATGAGCGGGTTGTGCCTGCGCAGCCGCTCGAACCAGCGGCCCTCGCCGTCGCGAAGCACCACCGACACGAGGTCGGCCGACAGGTCGTGCACGCCCATCTCGCCCACCGTCGAGAGCACCTCCTCGAGCGAGAGCGACGCGGCGATGGCCTCGCTGACCTTGTAGAGCGAGAGGGCCTCGCGCAGCCGCAGGTTCTCGGCCGCGAGCCGTCGCTTCTCGAGCCCGCGCTGGATGATGTGCACCACCTCCTCGATGCGAAAGGGCTTGAGCACGTAGTCGTACGCGCCGCGCTTCATCGCGTCGATGGCCGTCTCGACGGTGCCGAAGCCCGTCATGATCACGGTCACCACGTTGGGGTAGCCCTTGTTGATGTGCTCGAGGAGCTCGATGCCCCCCATGTTGGGCATCTTCAGGTCGGAGATGACCAGGTCGTACGGGTGCGCGTCGATCTCCGCGAGGGCGATGCGACCGTCCTCTGCGGTGCGCACCCAGAAGCCCTCGAGGGTGAGAAAGTCCGCCAGGATCTCGCGGATGAACTTCTCGTCGTCGACGACCAGCACGCGTGGTGATTGTTCGGGGGTGCCGGAGTCCATGTCGTGAGCGTTGCTTCAGTCTCACCAGACCCGCCGCGGGTCGTCAATGCGTGAGGCGATCGCACCCATCCCGTGCTTCTCTCTCGCCGCGCCCGCCGTGCGCCGTTGCGCCCCGGCGCGAGGAGTGATAACCGCCTCCACGCGAGCGCAGATGTCGGGAAGGGTCCTTGCCACGATCGGGGTGCAGGCCGCGCTGGTGGCGGTGGCGGTGGTGTGGCGGCACCTCCAGGGCGCGAGCGCGTGGCACGACGGCGCGCCGCTCGGCACCACCCACGCCATCGCGATCCCCCTGGCGCTCTCGTTCGGCGCGCTCACGGGCGTGGCCGCCGTGGCCGCGACGCGGGCCCTCGCGCGCTCGACCGCGTGGGGCCGGCGCATGCACACCTCGCTGCGCGACGCGGTGCTCGACCTCGACGGCGCCGCCCCCTCCATCGCCGCCGTCGCGCTCGCGACCGCCGTCGGCGAAGAGCTGCTCTTCCGCGGCGCGGCGCTCCCCGCGCTCACGGCCTACGCGGGCACCGCGCCCGCGCTGGCGCTCTCGTCGCTCGCGTTCGGCCTCCTGCACGTGCCGAGCAGCCGCGCGCTCGTGCCGTGGACGCTCACCGCGTGCGTCATGGGCGTGGTCTTCGGGCTGCTCTACGTGGTCACGGGCGAGGTGCTCGCGCCGATCGCCGCGCACGCGGTGATCAACCACGAGAACCTCCATTTTCTGCGCGACAACGACCTCGCCGAGCGCGCACCCCGCCGAGACCGCAGCGTCGCGGCGGGGTGACGTCGGGGCGTCAGCGCGGCGAGAGGTGCAGGCTCGTGCCCGAGCTCACGCGCGTGAGCGGGCCGTTCGCGCGGTACTCGTAGGTGACGCCCGTGGTGCCGTTGTTCTGCACGCCCACGAGGTTGTTGTGCGTGTCGCCCGCGGTGTTGACCGTCTGGTAGACGAAGTCCATCGACCCGTCGGCCTCGTTGAGAATGGCCTCGAAGGTCAGGTGCGCCGAGGTCGACGAGGGGAAGTAGGTCTCGTCGACGCCCTCGATCACGAAGCGCCGCGAGGGGGCCGAGCCCGTGAGCCCGAGGCACACGCCCGTTCCGCGGGTGTAGAGGTCGGAGTTGTAGACGAAGGCCGCGGGGTAGGGTCGCGAGGCGTCGGGCAGCGCCATCGTCGGGTAGTACGCGTAGTCGTTGGCGCCGCCGGTGCCGAAGAGGAAGTACCCGTTCGTCGACGGCCGCACCTGCGTGTAGGGCGATCCGTAGAACGGAAACATGAACCCGATGTTGGTGGCCGTGCCCACCGCGTCGTCGCTCGAGGCGAGCTGCGTGGTGTGGCCCGGCAGCGCGCACGCGTCGACGAAGGCCGCGGCGCCCGTCGAGAACACGTACGTCGTGGCCCCGCGGCACACGCCCGAGACGCACGACTGGCCTGCGATGCAGGCGCTCCCGCACGCGCCGCAGTTGGCGCGGTCGCTCTGCGTGTCGGCGCACGCCGCGCCGCAGAGGGTCTGCCCCGCGGGGCAGTCGCCGATGGTGAGGTCGATGGCGTAGGGGCCGCTGCCCGAGCACGCGTCGGCGTAGAGCACGTGCAGCCCCGCGCCCGCGGGCAGGCGCCCGGTGATGAGCGACTGGAGCCCGCACGAGTCGTCGTTGCAGACGCTCCCGCCGCTCGCCGCGCGGTTGCCGCTGCGCAGGTCGAGCTCGGTGTCGTACGTCGCGAGGCCGCAGGTCGACGCGCGGAAGCCCACCTCGCCGAAGCTCGGGCACGTCGCGGCGAAGTACGTGTTCTCGGCGCCGTACGAGCAGCACGTCGACGACACCGCGCCGGTGCCCGAGGTCGTGCCCGACAGGCGCCGCGTGCCGCCGCTGAGGTCGAGCGGCGACACGCTGCCGTTGCCCACGGGGTAGTGCTGCACGTGCAGGGTGAACTCGCCGCCCGCGCCGCTGAAGGGCTCGACCACGAGCAGGTAGGTGCCCGGGTCGAGCACCTGCGTGAGCTGCGACTGCGCCGTGCCGCACGAGTCGTCGGTGCACGCCGTCGCGCTCGCGCCGCAGCCGGGGCGCTGGATGCCGAGGTAGGTGTCCCACGCGGTGCCGAAGGTGTCGGCGTAGACGACCTCGCGGCTCGTGAGCGTGAGCTGGTAGAACACGTCGGGCGTCGAGCGGCACGAGTTGGCGCTCTCGTGCGCGCCCGTCGTGGTGCCGGTGACCGTGATCGCGGGGCCGCGCGAGAGGTCGATCGCGGTCGGGCTCGCGCACGCGTCGTTCGCGGGGCCCGGCGAGAGGCACACGCCCGCCACGCACGACTCGCCGGTGGCGCACGAGAGCCCGCAGCGCCCGCACGCGGTCACGTCGGTCTGCGTGTCGACGCAGGCCGAGCCGCAGGGCGTACGCCCGCCGGGGCAGACGCACGCGCCGGCCGAGCACGACTGCGACGACGGGCACGCGCGCCCGCACGCGCCGCAGTGGGCGTTGTCGCTCGTCGTGTCGACGCACGCCGCGCCGCAGAGCGACTGGCCCGCGGGGCACGCGCACGCGCCCGTCACGCACGACTGGCCCGCGGGGCACACGTTGCCGCACGAGCCGCAGTTCGAAGAGTCGCTGGTGAGCGTGGCGCAGCTCCCGGGGCGGCCCATGCCCGCGCCGCAGAGGGCCTGGCCGGGCATGCACGTGGTGACGCACGCGCCCGCGGCGCACATCTGCCCGGCGGCGCACGCGCGGCCGCACGCGCCGCAGTTCATCCCGTCGCTGAGGGCGTTGACGCAGCGGCCGTCGCAGCGGGTCTGGTCGGGCGCGCAGGGCGTGACACACGCGCCCGCGTCGCAGCTCTGGCCCGCGGCGCAGGCCATGCCGCACGCGCCGCAGTTGCCGTTGTCAGACGACGTGTCGACGCAGGCCGAGCCGCAGCGCGTACGGCCCGCGGCGCACATGGGCGCGCAGGCGCCCGCCATGCAGGTCTGCGTGGCGGGGCAGGTCGTGCCGCACGCGCCGCAGTTGCCGTTGTCGGTCGCCGTGTCGACGCACGCGCCCGCGCAGAGCGTCTGCCCCGTGGCGCAGGCTACGTCGGGCCCCGCGTCGGGCGCGGCGTCGGGGGCGGTGACATCGTCGGGCGCGTCGGGCGCCGCGTCGGCGGGCGCGTCGGGGGCGGCGACGTCGTCGGGCGCGTCGCCGGGGGACGATTTGTCGGACGGGGGCGTGGCGTCGTCGCCGTCGGCCGCGTCGTCGCCCGCGTCGTCGTCGTAGTAGGGCTGGCCGCCGCCGCCGTTCGACGAGCACGCCGTGAACAGTGCAGCAAGCAAGACCATCGAGAAGCGCTGCATCGAGGAACCTCCTGACGAGGACTCCACCACGCGCGCGGCGGGTCGCTCAATGGCAATCCGGCCTCGTCGCGCGGCGGTAGGATCGCGCGCGATGACCCGACGCCCCCTGCCCCTGCTCGTGGCGCTCCTCGCCGCGTGCGCCGACAACGGAACGCTGCTGAACCCCGACGCGGCGCCCACGAACGACCTGGGCGACGACGCCTCCGACGCGCCCGACGTGTTCGACGTCGCGGGCTTCGAGGTGCCGCGCTTCGACGTCCCTCCGCGCGACGCCGCCGACGACGAGGTCGCCACCGACGCCACCGACGTGACCGACGTGACCGACGTGACCGACGCGGCCGACGCACCCCTGCGACGCGTAGACCACTGCTACCTGCTCGATCCGCGCACCATGGACCTCGCACCCGGCGCCGCGTCCCCTGCCCTCGGCGTCGCGGTCTTCGCCGCGGGCGTGACCGCGGGCGCGGGGCGCGGCGACGGGGTCGCGGTCGAGGTCGGCGTGGGCGCGGGCGGATCGACGCCCTCCGACGCATGGACGTGGACCGCAGCGAGCTACGAGCGCGACATCGACGGCCGCGGCGCCACGGGCTCGCGCGACTACGACCGCTACCAGGGCACCTTCACCGCGCCCTCGACGCCCGACGAGTACGCCTTCGCCGCCCGCGCGCGCGTGGGCACCGGGCCGTGGACCGCGTGTGATTTCGTGCAGACCACGCCCCACGAGTACGCGCCCGCGTTCGCGGGCAGGCTCACCGTGGCCGCGGCGGGCGCGCGGCGCGTGGGCTACTGCAACCTTCAGTTTCCGCGCGCCCTGTCGCTCATGGCGAACGCGACGGGCGCGGCGCCCGTGTACGGCAGGGTCTACGCGAGCGGCGTGACCAACCGCGGCTGCGCCGACGTGCCTGGCCCCACGGACCTCTCGGCGCAGTGGGGCTACGGGCCCGACGGGTCGTTCCCGTCGAGCGCGACGTGGGCGTGGGTCGACGGGCGCTACAGCGCGCACCGCGACAGCACGCGCCCCACCGTCGAGGGCGACTGCCAGAACATCGAGTACCAGGCGACCCCTCGCGCGCCCATGGACTGCTCGATGCGCGCGTACGGCTGGCGCTTTCGCCTGGGCGCCGGGCCGTGGACCTACTGCCGCTGGGCGCCCCCCGCCGACGGCGCGCCGATGACCCCCGCGTTCGACACGTGGGACCCGTCGCTCGCAGGCGCCATGACCGTCACGGGGTGCCTGTGAATCGGGTGTAAGCCCCGCGCGCGAGCGGCGTTCTACGCCCTGCGCGCACCACGTCGCCGTGGGCGCACGGGTCATGGCTCCGTCGTTCAGACACAGGGAGGCAGCGATGCGTTGGTGGATCTTGTGGTGCGGGCTCGCGCTCGGGCTGGTGTTGCAGAGCGCGCGCGCCGATGCCGAGGGCATGCTGGTCGCGCGCGCACCCGACGGGCGCGACCAGGGCAACTTCCCCCTCACGCGCACGAACGTCGAGGGCGAGGTCGCGGGCGACGTGGTGTCGGTGCAGGTCACCGAGCGCTTTCGCAACACGTTCAGCCAGCGCCTCGAGGCCGTGTACACCTTCCCCCTGCCCGACGGCGCCGCCGTCGACGCGATGGAGATGCACATCGGCCGCCGCGTCGTGCGCGCGGTGATCGAGCGCCGCGACGCCGCGCGCCAGCGCTACGAGGCCGCCCGCGTGCAGGGCCAGCGCGCCGCCCTGCTCGAACAGGAGCGCCCCAACATCTTCACCTTCTCGGTCGCCAACGTCGACCCCGGCGGCGAGATCGAGGTCAGCCTCCACTACTTCGAGCGCGCCCGCTACGACCACGGCGTCTACGAGACGGTGTTCCCGATGACGGTGGGGCCGCGGTACATCCCCGGCGCGCCCGTCGCGACCACCTCGGGCAACGGCGCGCACCCCGACACCGACCGCGTGCCCGACGGCTCGCGCATCTCGCCCGCCTACGTCGCGCCCGGCACGCGCTCGGGCCACGCCATCGCGCTGCGCATGCGCGTCGAGGCCGGCGCCCCCCTCGCCGCCATCGAGACGCCCGCCCACGACACCGTCGTCTCGCGGCCCGCGCCCACGACCTTCGCCGTGACCCTCCGCGACAAGGACGAGATCCCCAACCGCGACTTCGTCCTCCGCTGGCGCCTCGACGTGCCCGACGTGCGCGCGGCCCTCTTCGCGCACCGCCCCGACGCCTCGCACGACGGCTACTTCGCCCTCGTGCTCTCGCCCCGCAACGACCCGCCCGAGGAGTCCCTCGCGCCGCGAGAGATCTTCTTCCTCCTCGACACGTCGGGCTCGATGTCGGGCGTGCCCCTCGACACGGTGAAGGCCGCGGTGCGCCGCGCGCTCGCGACGCTGCACGCGGGCGACAGCTTTCAGATCGTCGACTTCGCCGACACCGCCTCGCGCATGAGCCCCGCGCCCCTCGCCAACACGCCCGAGAACGTGCAGCGAGGGCTCCAGTACCTCGCCAACCTCCGGAGCGGCGGCGGGACCAACCAGCTCGCGGGCATCCACGCGGCGCTGAGCGCGCCGGGCGACCCCGAGCGCCTGCGCTACGTGGTCTTCATGACCGACGGGTACATCGGCAACGAGGGCGAGGTGATCGCGCTCACGCGGCGCGAGATCGGCAACGCGAGGGTCTTCGGCTTCGGCGTGGGCTCGTCGGTCAACCGCTACCTGCTCGACGAGGTGTCGATCGCGGGCCGCGGCGTCGCCGAGTACCTGCGCCCCCGCGAAGACGCCACCGCGATGGTCGAGCGCTTCTACGAGCGCATCGGGCGCCCGTACCTCGTCGACGTGAGCGTCGACTGGGGCGGCACCGGCGTGCGCGACGCGTACCCCACGCCCGTGCCCGACCTCTCGGCCTTTCAACCCATGGTGATCTACGGCCGCTACCAGCAGCCGGGGCCTCGCACCGTGCGCGTGCGCGGACGCCTCGGCCGCAGGCCCTTCGAGCAGACCATCTCGGTCGAGCTCCCCGCCGTCGAGCCCGCGCACGGCGCCGTCTCGCGGCTGTGGGCGCGCGAGAAGATCTCGTTCCTCGAGCGCGAGATGCACCGCAACGGGGCGAGCCCCGAGCTCGTCGAGGCCGTCACCACCACCGCGCTCGAGCACCACCTCATGTCGCAGTACACCTCGCTCGTCGCCGTCGACGAGACGCCCGCGGAGCCCGACGCGCGCGGCAACCCCCTGCAGGTCTCGCAGCCCGCCGAGGCCCCGCAGGGCGTCGACCTGCGCGCCGCGGGCGGCGTGGTGAACCTCCAGCAGTCGATCACCTCCCTGCACGCGATGACGCGCGTCCCCGGCGCCGCGACGAGCGCCACCGTCGCGGGCGACGGAAACCACGTGGACGCCCCGCAGCCGATGGCCCCGCCTCCCCCGGCCGCGCGTCCGTCGGGCGGCGGCGACGCATCGCGCGTCTACGCCACCGAGGCCCTGAGCGTCCGCCGCGGCGGCTGCGCCGGATGCGCCGTGCCCGCGCGCTCCTCGCACGCACCCGCGGCCGCATTCGCCGCGCTCGCGGCGCTCGTCCTCGCGCGGCGACGTCGCCGCTGAGCGGTGTATCCTCGGCGCCCCGTGGGCGTCGACGACGACAGCTTCGAAGCGCTCTGGCGCGACCACCACCTCGAGCTCCTGCAAGGGGCCATCGCGTTCGACGAGACCGTCACCGCGCGCACCGCCGCGGCGAACGTGGCCTCGGCCGCCGTCGCGTCGTTCACCGTGCCGCCGCTGCCCGAGATCTCGCTCGACCTCGGCGCCGAGGGATCGAGCGCGCCGCCGTCGGGCGAGAGCGCCACCTCGCACGACCTCGTGGTGCTCGGCACCCTCGGCGAGGGGGGCATGGGCAAGGTGCTCCTCGCGCGGCAGCGCTCGCTCGCGCGCGAGGTGGCCGTCAAGGTGCTCAAGCCCGCCGCGGCCGACCACGAGGGGGCGCGCGCCCTCCTGCGCGAGGCCGTGGTGATGGGCGGCCTCGAGCACCCGAACATCGTGCCCGTGCACGCGCTCGGGCGCGACGACCGCGCGAGCCCGCTGCTCGTGATGAAGCGCATCGAGGGCACGAGCTGGAAGGCCCTGCTCCACGACCCCGAGCACCCGTCGTGGAAGCCCCTCCTCGAAGCCCACGGAGACCGCGCGACGGCCAACCTCGAGGTGCTGATGCGCGTCGCCGACGCGGCCCACTACGCCCACGCGCGCGGCGTCGTGCACAGAGACATCAAGCCCGAGAACGTGATGGTCGGCGCCTTCGGCGAGGTGTACCTCGTCGACTGGGGCATCGCCGTGCGCGTGGGCCGCGACCGCGCCGAGAGCGGCGGCGCGGGCATCCGAGGCACGGCGGCGTTCATGGCGCCCGAGATGCTCGACGGCGACCCCTCGCGCGTCGACGCGCGCACCGACGTGTACCTGCTCGGCGCGACGCTCCACGAGGCGCTCACGGGCGCCGCCCGGCACCAGGGCGCGACGCTCCACGCGGTGCTCTACTCGGCCTACGCCTCGCGGCCCGTGAGCTACGGCCCCGAGGTGCCCGACGAGCTCGCCGCGCTCTGCAACGACGCCACGCACGCCGACCCCGCGCGCAGGCCGCAGACGGCGATGGAGTTCCGCCGCCGCCTCTCGGAGCACCTGCGCCACCGCGCGAGCCTCACGCTCTCGGCCGAGGCCGCCGCGCGCGGCGAGGCGCTCTCGACGGCCCTCGCCGGCGGCGACGGCGACAGCGCCCACGTGCACCGCCTCGCCACCGAGTGCCGCTTCGGCTTCGCGCAGGCGCTCGCGGTGTGGCCCGGCAACGCGCGGGCGCGCGAGGGCCTCGGCCGCGCCCTGCGCATGCTCTTCGAACACGAGCTCGCGCGCGAGAACCTCGACGCCGCCCGCGCCCTGGCCGACGAGCTCGACGACCGCAGCGACGCCACCCGCGCCCGCCTCGACGCCCTCGACGGGGCGCTGCGCGCGCGCCGCGAGCGCGAGGCCGCCGCGCTGCGCGAGGCCGTCGAGTCAGACCTCACCCGCGGCGCGAGCGCGCGCCTGCCGATGTTCGGGCTCACCGCGGCGCTCTCGGTCGTGCTCAACGTCGCGCTGCGCTTCGTCGTCACCGACCCGGGCGCCGTGGGCGTGGGCCACCTCACGGCCTTCAACGCAGGGGTGCTGGCGGTGCTGCTCGGCGCGCTCTTCGTCGGGCGGCGCGCCCTGCTGGTCAACCGCGTGAACCGCCAGATCGCGGGCTTCGTGAACCTCGCGGTGGCCGCCACGCTCGCGCACCGGCTCGCGGTGCTCGCGTCGCCCGACGCGCCCTCGGTGCCCGGCGTGATCGCGGCCGACCTGTCGATCCTCGCGGCGCTGAGCGCGCTCGCGGCGTTGACCATCCGCCCGTGGTTCGGCTGGATGGCCGTCGCCACGACCGCGGGGTGCCTCGCGGCGCTGCGCTTCCCCGCGCGCGCGATGGCCTGCTACGCGCTGAGCACCAACGCGATGCTGCTCATCGGGCTCTACTTCTCGTGGGTGCGCCTCGAGCGCTCGAAGGACTGACCCGGGATCTACCCCCACGCGGCGCGGCACGCCTCGGGGGCCCTCGCGAGAAAGTCTCGCTCGACGGCGTCGAGCGTGGCGAGCTGCGCGACGAAGACCTCGTCGGCGCGGCGCGACGCTTCGGCGAGCGCCTGCCCGAAGGCCGCCGCGCGGTCGCGGAGCTGCCCCGGCGCGCCCGACATCACCCCGGCCCGCACGAGCAGGGCCCTGCGCGCGGGGTCGACGAACACGCGGTCGACCTGCGAGAGCGAGTCTTCGAGGCCCGAGAGCACCTGCTGCGCGTGGCTGTCGAACGCGGCCTGGCGGCGCGAGGCGAGCGTCCGCAGCGCCTCGTCGTAGGCCGTCGACGACTGCCGCTGCGCCGCCGCGAGCGCCCCGCCGTGCCGCTCGCGCTCGGCCTGGAGCTGCTTGAGCTGCACCGCGGCGCGGTCGGTGTCCTCGCGGATGCGCCGCATCTCCGCCGCCACGCGCTCGACGCGCGCGCGGGCCTCGTTGCGCGCGGCCTGGAGCGCCGCGAGAGACTCCTCGGCCTGCTGCACCGTCACCCTGCGCGCGGGCCTCGCGGGGCCGAGCTCCTGCTCGACGCGCGCGACCTCCTGCTGGAGCGCCGCGTCGCGGGCCTTGAGCTCCTCGTGCTGGCGCGCGAGCGCGCCGACGGCGGCCTGCTCGGCGGCCTGGCGGCCGTTGACGCGCGCCACCTCGCCCTGCTGCGCGGCGATCGACTGCTGGCGCCGCGTGAGCTCGGCGCGCATCTCGGCGAGCTCGCCCTCGAGCTCCTCGAGCGCCTTGCGCCAGTCGTCCTTGCCGAGCCACGGCTCGCGCTTGCGGTGGTCGGCCACGGCCTCCTCCTTCGCGGCGATGGCCTGCGCCCACTCGGTCGCGTCCCGCTGCAGCGCCGCGATGGCCGCGCTCGCCCGCTGCGCCTCGGCGCCCAGGCTCGCGAGCGACTGCGTGCGCGCGGTGCCCTCGGTCTGCACCGCGGCGGCGTGGGCGCGCAGCGCGTCGAGCTCGTCGAGCTTCGTCGCCCAGCGCACCACCACCTTCGCGGCGGCGATCTCCTTGAGGGCCTCGGCCTCGCGCTGCGCGAGCGCCGTGAGCTCGCCGTCGCTCCGCCGGAGCTGCACGCCGAGCTCGTCCTGCGCGCGCGCGAGGGCGGCCTCCTGCGCGGCGAGGGCGTCGGTCGCCTGGCGCGCCTGCGCGAGCGCGGGCGTCTCCTGCGGCGGGGCCGTGACGAGCTCGGGCGGCAGCGTCGCGGCGAAGGGCAGCGCGTCGGGCCACGACTGCGGCGTGTCGCAGCCCGCGAGGCGGCACAGCTCCCCGAGCTGCGCGCGCAGAAAGGGCAGCGCCTTCGCGTAGAGCCCGCGCACGCGAGAGACGTAGTCCTGGTAGCTCGCCTCGGCCGCGTCGAGCTTCGAGAGGTCGGGCTTCTTCTCGGCGCGAATGGCCCCGAGGAGCTTCTGCGCGATCTCCCGGAGCTGCGCCGCCGCGGGCTCGAACTGCTTCAGGAGCTCGGCCTGCTGGGCGCGGCTCGACGCGAGCTCCTTCTCTTCGAGGGCGCCCGCGTGGTCGCTCGCGAGCGCGGGCACACGGGAGAGCTCGGCGAACGACGCCCGCTGCCGCTCGACCTCGGCGCGCAGCGCGCCGGCGAGCGCGCCCACGGCCCCGAGGTTCGCGTCGTCGTCGCCCTGAAAGCTGAAGCGCCCGACGACCTCGTACACGTCGGTGAGCGCCGCGAGCGAGACGGGGTCGCGCGGGCGCCAGAGCGCGGACGTCGAGAGCACCGCCGCGGGCGCGGGCTGGGCGGTGCCCGGCACGTCGCGCAGCACGTCGTCGTAGGCGCGCACGCTCTCGCGCGCCATGGCGTGCGCGCCCGAGAGCGACTGGATCACCCGGTCGAGGTCGTCGACGACCGAGAGGTACGCGCGGACGTAGGCGTGGCGGGGGTCGGGCGTTGCCATCGGGAGGGCCTCCGTTACTGCGCGCCGAAGAGCTCTTCGAGCGCGCGGATGTCTTCTCTCGCGCGCCGCGCCTCGGCCTCGACCGCGGCGAACTGGTTGGGCCAGATGCGCACGCACTCGCTCCGCGCCCAGCGGCGGAGCGACTGCTCGCCCTCGCGGTCGAGCCACGAGTCGTGCACCGTGCGCACGGCCTCTTCGTGGTACTTCTGCAAGCCGCGCGGGTGCTTGGCGAGCGCCTCGAGGAAGTTGCAGATGCGCTCGACGTCGGTGCGCACGCGCCCGAGCATGCGCGACCAGTCGCGCGGAATGGCCTGTCCGGGCAGCGGGTAGCCCACCTTCACGGGCTGCGGCGCGGGCGCCTGCGCCTGGGTCATCGGGCCGGGCGCCTCGGTGCCGCGGCTGCGGAAGCGGTCGATCACCTCGGCCACGCGCGACGCGGGCTTCATCTCGACGGGCTGCGTGGGGAACTGCCCCGCGGGCGCCTGGGGGAAGCCCGCAGGCGCGCCCTGCGGCGGCGGGTACTGCCCCGCGGAGACGGCCGCGAGGGGGTCCGAGCGCGTGGCCTTGTCGGCGATGTCCATGCCGAAGAACTGCTCGAGGCCGCGCATCTCGCGCTCGCGGAGCTCGCGGTCGGTGGGATCGGTCGCGTCGAGGATGTCGATGATCTGCCGCGCGAAGTAGCGCGAGAGCACCTCGAAGGCCACGTCGGCCTTGGCGAGCTCGCGGTTCTGGTAGCGCAGCACCGACTCGCTCACCTGCCCGCTGCGCCCGAGCGCGTCGATGCGGTCGAGCAGGTGATCGCCCGGCGGCAGCAGCATCTCGAGGCGCCCCGACTGGTACTCCGCGCGCAGAAAGAGCTCGCCGAGCATGCGGTCGATGCTCTCTCTCGCCGAGTCGCGGAAGTCTTCGCCGAGGCCCGCCACGCGCGCGGCCACGCGCTCGCGCATCTGCTTGCGCATCTCGATCTCGACGGCGGTCTCGTTCATGAGGCCGGGAGAGGGCATCTGGCGCCGCTTGCTCTCGGCCTCCTCGGGCGTGAGCCGCGAGAGCAGGTCGCGCTTGATCTCCGAGATGCGCTGGTTGGCCCGCGCGGCGCGCGCGTTGCGGGCCTCCTCGCTGATCTCCGAGTCCATGAAGCGCGAGAGGTTGGCCTTGATCGCGGGCAGCAGGCCCTGCGCGTCCTCGCCCGACACGATGTGCTCCCAGAGCGTGTCGAAGAGCTGCTCCTTCCTGCGCTCGAACTCCTCCTCGTTGAGCTTCTCCTTCACGGTCACGAGCAGGCCCCGGAGCCTCGTCTCGTGCTCGGCGAACTCCTTTCGAATGGCCTCGACCGAGCCCACGTCGAGGGCCTCGAGGTCCTCCGAGAGGTAGCGCCCGATGGCCGCCTGGAGCTGGTCGAGCCCGCTCACGGGCTGCGTCTGGTTGTAGTAGTCCTGCACCTGCCGCGCGACGGGGTGGCCCACGTCGACGCCCTGGTGCGCCCACACCTTGCTGTACGGAAAGACCCTGTCGATCGCCTGGTCCTTGAAGTTCCGCACGGCGAGCTGCCAGTGCCAGTTGCCGTTCTCGTCGGGGTGGTCGAAGAGGTCGACCTTGGTGAGCACGACGAAGACCCTGTCCTTGAGGTTGATCGAGCGGTCGGCGCGCTGCATCGCGCGCAGGAGCTCGAGCTCCTGGTTCACCAGGCTCGGCCGCGTCACGTCCTTGACGAAGACCGTGACGTCGACCTCGTTGGCGAGGGCCTCCTCGGTGTCCCTCCGGGCCTTGTCGCTCGGCGCGTCGATGCCCGGCAGGTCCATGAGCACCACGCCCGGCATCGCGCCGCGCACGGGGATCACCACCGTCACCAGCTTCACCGCGCGCACGCCCGCGTAGGGGCGGTTGCCCGAGCGCGTGTCCTTGAGCGCGATGTAGGGCCGGATCATCTCCGCCAGCTCGTCGAGGCTCTGCGCCGTGAGCGTCTGCGAGGGGCGGTTGAGCCGGGCCTTGATCTCGCCGAGCGTGAGCATGATCTCGCGCAGCTCGCCGTAGGCCGCGGTGTCCCTCCGCGAGGCGCGGTCGTGGTCGTCGACCTCGTGGCCCGTGCGCGCGCGGTACGCCCCGCGCAGGCGAGAGAGCTCGGCCTCGTTGAGCCCCTCCCAGCGCTGCGCGCTGCCGGGCTCGAGCGCGTCGAAGTAGCTCGCGATGCGCTGCTGAAACTCGTCGCGCCCGTAGTACTCGACCACCGCGCGGTACTCGCCCTCGACGCCCGGCTCGACCACCGTGGTCGACCACGTGCAGCGCTCGGCCTCCGACGGCAGGAGCTTCTCGCACTGGAGCCACGCCGAGAGAAACGCGCTCTTGCCCTGCTTCTCGAGCCCCACGACGCCGATCTTCACGACCCCCTTGGCGAGCCTGCGCGTGCGGTGCGCGGCGCGCTCCTGCAGATCTTCGAGCCGGTGCCGCAGCTCGAGGAGGTGGCGCGCGCTGTCGCTCTCGGGCTTGAAGTACCCCGCGAAGCGCTCGGTGAGCTGCCTGTAGCGGGTGATCCGGTCTCCCAGCGCCTTCAGCTCGTTCGCGCGCTGCTTGCGGGTGTCAGGGCTCCACATCGACGGCTACGCCTCCGCCCCGTTGGTCGGGCGGCGCGGTTCTACCACACGCGCCACCGCGCGCGACGCCCAACGCGCCCGTCACGCCGTCGCGACGACGACCTTCGGGTGCACCACCGCGCCCTGCGTGTCGGCGAGTCGAACGCCCGGCATGAGGCACTCGAGCACGTGGTCCTCGTCGGCGGGCTCGGGCCGCGTCGCGACCTTCTCCATCGACGTGCTCGCGAAGCGCGCCCCCGGCGCGACCTCGATGAGCGCGCAGCCCGCCGCGTCGGCCATGGCCCCGAGCGCGTCGCGCTCCGGGCGCGTGAGGGGGTAGCGCGTCACCGAGCGCCCCCGCTCGCGCACCACCGCGGCCAGCACCACGTCGGGCTTGCGGGCCTTGATGGCCCCGTAGCACGCGGGCGTGGCCTCGACGGCCTGCCCGAGCGAGAGCTGCGCCGCGTCGAAGGTGAGCGTGCCCGCGACGGCCGTGAGCGCCGCCACGAAGGCCCGCTCGGCCTCGAACTGCTCGTCGAGCGACTGCACCCTGGCGCCCATCTCGCGCAGCGAAGCCTGGAGGCGTTCGACCTCGGCGCGCGCCGCCGCCCGGTCGCCCTCGAGCGCCGCGATCTCGCGCGCGGCCTCGTCGTGCAGGGCGCGCATGCGCGCGACCTCCTGCTCGCGCTCCGAGAGCCTCGCGGTGAGGTCGGCCACGCGCTGCTCGCTCTCCCTCAAGCGCGCGGCGAAGGCGGCGAGCTGGCGCTCGAGCGCGGTCACCTCCTCGCGGCGCGCGCCCGCGGTCGCGGCCACGTGCTGCTTGAGCTGCGCCTCGACGCGCGTCACCACCGCGTCGAGCTCGGCGCGCATCGCGTGGACCCACAGCTTCGCGATCGGGTCGTCACCGTTCATGGCGCGGCATTTCTAACACAACGCCGCGCGGGGGCCTCAACGCGCGGCGGGCACGGCGCCGACCACCTCGGCGCGCGCGAACGCGCCGGGGTTCGAGGCGTCGAGCGCGGCCGACGGCGCGGCGCCGGCCGTGAGGATGAGCATCGCCAGCGACTCGCGCAGCGGGCCCATGAAGAGGTCGGCGGCGAAGTCGGCCGCGTCGGCCATGGCCTTCACGCGGAGCTCCTGCGCGAGCCGCGGCACCGCCCCGGCCCCGACGCCGGGCAGCGGCATCGCGGGCATGGCCGACAGGCCCACCGAGAGCAGCGCCGTCAGCGCGGCCGTGCCGAGCTCGGTGTCGAGAAAGGCCGCGATGCGACCGCGCAGCGCCTCGTCGCCGGGGCCGAGGCTGCGCGAGAGCGCCGCCACGATGGGCTCGCGCGTGAGCTTGACGAGCTGGTTGGTGGCGATGCGCCACGCGGCGTCGGTGGCCTCGGGGCCGAGGTTGCCGAGCGGGAGCTTGATCGCGGGGGTGGGGTTCGTCATGGCGTCGGTCTCCGTGTCAGGTGCGGCGGTACGGTGCGTCCGGGCGGCGCGCGGCACAAGCCCCGGTGTGACGTAGCCCGTCACTCGCCGAAGTTCGTGCGGGTGAGCCACTCGGTCACGACGCGGTGGCTCGCGTCGAACGACGCGTAGTCGAGCATGGCGCTGGTGCCCGCGGGGTTGTGCGGGCGCGCGGTGATGAGCGTCATGTGCACGCACCACGTCGCGCCCGCGTTGCAGCCCGAGGCCCCGGCGTCGATCGAGAGCGCCCCGCCCGCGCGCGCATAGGAGCCGCCGGCCGAGATCATCACCGAGGCGTTCGGCGAGCGCGTGCCCGAGGCGCTGGCCCACACGAACCACGCGTGACGGAGCTGCCCCACGATGGTCGCGTCGAGCCCGTAGCTTGCGCCGTCGAGGTCCCAGTACGAGAGGCGCCCCGCGGTGACGTGCATGGGGTCGAGGCCGCGCTCGTAGAGCTGGCCGAGGAGCTCGTGCGCCACGAACGACCCGCTCGAGTGCCCCGCCACCAGGATGCGCGCGCCCGCCGCGAGCCTCGGGAGCATGTGCGCGATGAGCCGCGAGTTGCCGATCTCCTGCGCGGCGTAGCCCGAGTCGCGCGGGCCCTGCACGGCGTACACGTGGCGCACGCCGCGGTCGCGCAGCGCGTCGAGGTAGAGCCGCGTGACCCACGCCTGCGCCCACGGCGCCTGCACCGCATACCCCGCGTAGCCGATGAACACGTCGTTACCGCGAGGGTTCTCGCTGTCGCGGTAGAAGACGCCGTAGCCGGGCGAGCTCCAGGCGATCGATTCGAAGTCGGGCGGTGGTGGAGGAGGCGGAGGTGGTGGAGGTGGCGGCGGGGGCGGAGGTGGTGGAGGCGGTGGGGGCGCGACGTCCGCGACGCTCACGTCGGAGCGATCCGCGGCTGCGTCGTTGACGTCGGCTGCGTCCGCCACGTCGAGCGCGTCGACGACGTCGGTCACGTCGCTCGCGTCGCCTGCGTCGGCACGCGACGCATCCGAGGCGTCGGCCGCGTCGTCGACGTCATGGGCGGCGTCGAGGGGCGCGAGGTCTTCGAAGGTGCCGACGCAGCCCGAGAGCAGGCTCGTGAACACCGCGGCGCAGACCGCACGACGCGCCGACGACGTTCCCATGGGCGCCGATGCTCCACGGCGCGAGAGGGGCGCGTCAAGGCGGCGAAGCATCATCGATCGCGAACACCTCGACGCCCCCGTCAGCGTACGCGACCGCGACGTGCGCGCCGTCGGGCGAGAGCGCTCCCCGCATCAGCGTTCGCGCGAGCTCGATGCGCGCCAGCTCTCCGCCGCTCTCGACCTCGATCGCCACGAGCGACGGCCGCGACGCGCCCGGCGCCGTCAGGAGCACCGCGACGCGCTCCGAGGCGCACACCGGACGCTCGAACTCGCGCCTCGCGCAGATGGCTCGCGTGCCGCCGCCGCGCAGCTCCACGCGCAACACGAGGTCGCCGTGTAGCGCGATCACCGACGCGCCGTCGCAGGTCGCGACGTAGCGCGCGCCGTCGCCGATCGACGGGGCGCTCTCTGCGAGCAGCCGGCCCGCGAGGTCGAACCAGTGCATGCTCGGGTTCCCGCGGCTGCCGCTCGACACCACGCGCATCGCGCCTTCGCGCGTGAACGCCAGGCTGGTCGCCGTGCGGGGCACGTCGAGCGTCGCGACGCGTCGGGCGTCGTCGGCGAGGTCGAGCACGCGCGCGGGCATCCCCGCACCGAGCGCTACGAGGTGACGCCCGTCGGGCGAGACCGCGAGCGCCGTCGCCCGCTGGCCCGCGCGAGGGCGGCGCGCGACCTCGAGGCCCGTGGCGAGCTCCCACGCCACGAGCGCGCGCTGCCCCATCGCGTAGAGAACGCGCCGGTCGGGGCTGAACGCGACGGCGGCGGCGCTTCCCCGCGCGCTCTCGAACACCCACGCGAGCGAGCGCGAGGCGACGTCCCACACGCGGGCGACGCCGTCCTCGGCGAGCGTCGCGAGCATGCGGCCGTCGCCGGACCACGCGAGGCACACCACGGCCGCGTCGTGCCCGTCGTGCCACGGGCGCACCGCACCGCTCGCCACGTCGACCGCTTCGAGCAGCGGCGCGCGGTACCGCACCACCGTCGCGCCGTCGGGGGTGAGCGCGGCCGTCAGCGACGAGTGCCCCGGCAAGAGGCTGCGCGCGCCCGTCGCGAGGTCGACCACCACGGTCGCGTGCGGGCGCGCGCCGCGCTCCTCGATGAGCGCGCGCCCCGACGCGAAGTCGAGCGCCGCCGCGTCGCGCGCGAGGCGCATACGCTGCGCGATGGCGCTCGAGGCGGGGTCGACCACCGCGAGGTCGCGTAGCCAGGTCTGAAAGAGCACCCGCGCGCCGCCGCGCTCGGCCAGGAGCGCGCGGCCGTAGCGCACGCGCGTGCCCGGGACGACGTCGGTCACGGCCCCGTCGTCGAGCGACACGGCCACCAGCGCGCCGTCGTCTCGCCACAGGAGCACGCTGCGCGCGTCGTCGGAGAACGCCGGGCTCGACGGGCTCGTCACCGTCGCGAGCGTGCGCCCGTCGTCGACGCGCAGCACGCGCACGTCGGCCGCGCCCCCGCGCGCGCGCCCGAAGACGCACGCCGCGAGGCCGTCGGGGGAGCAGCCCATGAGCGTCGAGCCGGGCTCGACGTCGATCGACCCGCGAGCGCCCGTCGCGAGGTCGCGCCACTCGATCGTCGCGCCGCCCTCGCGCATCGCGACGACGCGCGCGCCGCGGCGCCCGACCGCGACCTGCGACCACCCCGCACCCTCGTGGAGCAGCGTGAGCGCGCCGTCGTCGAGCGAGCACGACCAGACGCGCCAGGGCGTTGCCCCGCCGCCCGTGGAGAGGAGCGCGCGGCGGCCGTCGTCGCACACGACGAGGTTGCGCACGTAGCCCTCGGGCCGGCCGTTCGTCGCGCCGTCGACGATGACGCTCCGCGCGCTCACGGCGCCGACGCTCAGCCGAAGTACTGCGCGAGGTTGACCGTCGCGCGCGCGACCTGCTCGTTCGCCATCACGAAATGCAGCGCGATCTGCGTGGGCGACGTGGCGCACACGTAGAGCCGCCCCGGCGCGTCGGGCAGGTCGGGGCGCACCGAGATGATCCGCGCGTCGTTGGCGGTCATCCTCCCGGGCTCGAACTCCTTCGAGACGCGCAGGGGCTTCTGGCCGTTCCACGCGCCGAAGTCGAGGTAGTGCGGGCCCCACTGCGACCCGTCTGCGGGCAGCGTGCCCATGGGAAGAAGCGCCACGAACTTCGGCGGAAAGCCCCGCAAATCACCGACGAAGTAGCTGAAGCCCTGCGCGGCCCTCACCAGGTGCACGTCGCGGTTGGCGATGCGCAGCGCGCCCAGGGCCACCGCGGTCTTGGGCGTCACGCCCGTGATCTGCGCGCCGCGCTCCATGCGCGAGGGCGTCTCGTAGAGCACCACGCCCTGCGGGGCGAACGTGTCGCCGGGGTGCCAGACCTTGAGGTCGGGCGCGTCGAGGGCCTGCGCGAGGGCGCGCTCGACGTACTCCGAGCGCGAGCTGTTGCCCGCGAGCAGGATCACCACGCCCTTGTCGCGCCACGTCGCGCCGCCCGCCGCGCCGCCGACGCCGCCGGGCTCCCACGGCGTCGAGGCGATCATGCTCGCGAGCAGGCGCGCGCCGTCGCGGATGCGCTCCTCGAGGTGCGTCGAGAGCTTCTTCTGAACGCCCGCGAGGTCGGTCTTGAGCGACTCGAGCGTCACCTCGCTGTCGTCGAGCCGGCGCGCGAGCAGCCCCTCGACGCGGGCCACCTCGTTCTCGCGCTTGAACTTCACCTCTTCGAGCTTGAGCTCGTTCTGAAAGCGCACCTTGTTCTGCCGCGCGGCGAGCGATCGCTTGTAGAGGTGCGGCTTCCGCGCGAGCTTGTTCTCGGGGATGGTGACGGGGCGCTGCATGGGCACCTCCTTCTCTTCCATCTCCGGCAGGTGGCGCTCGTGCTGGTGGGTGAGCCACACGAGCTCGTGGGTGAGGTAGTCGCCGCCCAGGTGGTCGTCGCCCGCGACCTGCAACGTCTCGATCACCGACGAGCAGCCCGACGCGGCCTCTTCGTCGGGCGTCGCGGGGCGGTAGCGGCCGCAGGCGATGTCGAGCGTGCCGCCGCCGAAGTCGAAGACCGCGAAGCGCAGCTCGCCGTGCTGCGCCACGAGCGCTTCGAACGCGGGGTGCGCGGCGAGCTCGGGGCACACCTCGGCGGCGTAGGCCTCGGGCTCGGTCGCCTGCATGTTCACCGAGACCTCCTCCGCGGGGATGGACTCGGGGATCGACAGGAGGATGCCCGCGCGCAGCTCCTCCATCAGAAGGTTGCGCGCGCGCTCGTCGAACTCGGCGGGGTACGTGAGCCAGTAGCGGAGAAAGACCTCCTGGCCGGGGCGGTTGATGGCGCGGCCGAGGAGGTACGCGTACGTGCGAACGATCACCCGCACGCGGCCCTCGTCGAGCAGGAAGTCGCTGCGCCGCTCGCGGTCGCGGAGCTGCGGCGACTGGTCGAGCGTCACCACGCGCTCGGGCATCGATTTGATCTCGGAGATCACCGCGTTGGGGAACTCCGACATCTTCTCTCGCGCGGCGTGCGACGCCTGCACCACGCGCAGAAGGAAGGGGAAGCGCTTCGACGGCCCCGCCGCGCCCATCTCGGCCCACAGGCGCTCGTGGTCGTCGACGAGCAGCACGGTGGGGTTCTCGGCGGGGTTGGTGCGCTCGTCGGGCGGAGAGCCCAGGCGCATGAGCGAGCGGTAGCCCTTGTGCGAGAAGGCCACGACCGTGGCCGTGGTGCCGAAGTCGATGCCCACGCCCGAGAGCCTGCGGAACGTCGGCAGGAGCGGCATCGGGTCGCGCATGCGCACGGCGAGGTCGCGCTCCCAGGTGAGCACCAGGCCGGGATCGTTCGAGCCCGAACGACCGTAGGCGTGCGAGACCGAGAGCTGGATGGGGATGTCCATTCCCTCGGGCGCGATCTGGCCCGCGAGCGCGGGGTGCGAGGTGTCGAGGAACAGTTCGGTGTACGAACGATTGCGCGAGCCCGAGCGGCGCGCGGGGTCCTCCCACACCACGTCGCTCGGGTCGTGGGCGCGCGACCAGTTGTGCTCCACGCGCAGCGGGCGGGCGTCGAGCGACCACGCGCCGTCGCCTTCGGCCTCGGTGCGCTCCCAGTCGACGAGCAGGCGCAGGCGCCAGCGACCCGTGCCCGCCCAGAAGCCCTCCTCGGGGTTCTGCAGGTCGAAGAGCTTTCGCTCGGGGGCGTTGACCAGCAGCGAGTCGGTGGCCTCGCGCAGGTCGAGCGAGGTGATGAAGGGAGGCGCGTGCCTCGCCTTCACGAGGTCGGCCCGCAAGAGGAGCAGGGCGCGCTCGCCGGGCGTCACCGCGAGGCCCACGCGCACGGCCGCGCCCGCGCGCGAGGCGAGCTCCTTGAGCGACACGGTCGCGGTGAGCGTGAAGTCGCCCGTGGCGGTCATCGAGACGGCCGCGGGGGCGCCGACGGCCGCGCCCTCGACGGCGAGGCGCGCGTCGAAGACCGACGAGGCCACGCCCTGCGCGCGCAGCGTGAGCGTGCCGCTCGCGAGCCAGCGGTCGAAGAGCGGGAGCGACGGACGCGAGTACGCCAGCAGCGGCGCCGCGCTGTGCAGCCTGAAGCGCGTCCCGTCGACCTCGGTCACGGCGAGCTCGAGGTCGAAGGCGTCGATGCGAACGAGCGGGGCGGCGGGCTGTGCGGTGGTCTCCATGCACCTCTCCGTGTGCGTCGGGCGCGGCGTTTCTAGCATGACGGCCGACGTCGTCGCGGCGCGAAACGCGCGGCGCTTCGTGCTACCCATCGCCGCGATGCTCGACGAGCTCTTTCCCCCCTGGCGCGACGCGCGGGTGCTCTGCGACGACGGCGACGTGATCGCCGTCGACAAGCCCGCGGGCGTCTCGACGCACGCGCCCGACGCCGGCCGCCACGACGACGCCGTCTCACGCCTGCAGCGCTGGCTCGCCGCGCGCCACGGCGGAGAGCCCTCGGCGCAGTACCTCGGCGTGCACCAGCGCCTCGACCGCGACACCTCGGGGGTGCTCGTCTTCGCCCGCTCGCGCACCGCCAACAAGGGCCTCGCCGCGGCGTTCGAAGGCCGCGCCGCGAGCAAGACCTACGTCGCCGTCGCCCCGTGGCGCCAGGGCCTCGCCGCGCAGGGCACGCTCGTGCACGACCTCGTGCCCGCCGACGACGGGCTCATGCGCGCGCTCGCCCCCTCGTCACGGCCTCCGCCGAAGGCCGTGCGCGCCGTGACGAAGTACCGCGTGCTCGAGCGCCACGGGGCGCGCGCGCTCCTCGAGCTGCGCCCCGAGACGGGCCGCACGCACCAGCTCAGGGTGCAGTGCGCGGCGATGGGAGCGCCCCTCTCGGGCGACCCCTCGTACGGCGGAGAGCCCGCGCCGAGGCTCATGCTGCACGCGCGCGACCTCACGCTCACGCACCCCACCCGAGGGGCGCCCGTGACCTTTCACGCGCCGGTGCCGAGGCTCTTCGAACGCTGGCTGCGCGGCGAGCCCGACGACGCGCCCCTCGCCGACCGCCTGCGCGACGCGGCCGACCGGCGCTACGCGCTCGCGACCGACCCCGGCACCACCGCGTTTCGCCTCGCGCACGACGGCGACGGCGTGGGCGCGCACGTCGACCTCTACGACGAGCACGCGCTCGTGCACTTCTACACGCGCGAGGGAGCCCCCGCCGTGCTCGACGCGGTGGCCTCGCTCGGCGTGCGCGGCGTGTACGCCAAGTACCGCCCGAAGCAGGCCAACACGCTGGTCGACACGCGGCGAGACGACGTCGCGCCGGCGCACGCGCTCCGCGGCGACGACGCGCCCGTCGAGTTCGCGGTGCGGGAGCACGGGCTCACGTACCTCGTGCGCCTCGGCGACGGGCTCTCGACGGGCGTCTTCCTCGATCAGCGCGAGAACCGAAGACGTGTGCGCGAGCTCGCGAAGGGACGCTCGGTGCTCAACCTCTTCGCGTACACCTGCGCCTTCAGCGTGGCCGCGGCGGCGGGGGGCGCGAGCCGCACGGTGAGCGTCGACGCGTCGGCCGCGTCGATCGAGTGGGGGCGGCGCAACCTCGCGGCCAACGGCCTCGAAGGCCCCGCGCACGTGCTCGTGACGGCCGACGTGTTCGGCTGGCTCGAGGGCGCGCGCGCGCGGCGCGACCGCTTCGACGTGATCGTGCTCGACCCGCCGAGCTACTCGACGGCGCAGGGCTCGCGCTTCTCGGCCGAGAGCGACTACAAGAAGCTCGCGGCGCGCTGCTTCGCGCTGCTCTCCGAGGGGGGGGCGCTCCTCGCGTGCACCAACCACCGGGGCATCGCGCGGATGAAGTTCCGCCGGTGGCTCCACGAGGCGGCGCGCGACGCGGGGCGCGAGGTCACGCGGCTGCGCGACCTGCCCGCGCCCGTCGACTTCCCGCCCGCGCCGGGCCAGGAGCCGCACCTCAAGAGCGCGCTCGCGACGGTGGGCTAGCGCATCTGCGCGATGCGAGACTCGATGAGGTCGTGCGGCGGCGAGCCGCCGACCTGGCGCCACACCTCGCGACCCTCGCGGTCGACGAGGATGTACGTCGGCGTCGCGCGGTAGCCGTAGCGCGCCGCGACGAGCTCCGCGGAGGGCGACTCGACGTCGACCCGCACCACGTTCAACCTGCCCTGCGTCTCACGTTCGAGGCCGTCGACCGACGGCTTTGCCAGCAGGCAGGGGCCTCAACTGGTCGAGTACATGTCGATCAGGGCGGGCGTGCCGTGGCCGACGGCGGCTTCGAAGGTGTCGGGGCGCGCGTGCGGGCTCGGCCCGGGCCTGAGGAGCAGGAACGCGCCGATCAGCGCGCCCACCTGCGCGACGAGCGAGAACCTGCGGTAGCGCGCGAGGCGGTGGTCGTCGGGTCGCCCGTCGAGCCACCACCCGCCGGCGAACACCGCGGCGAGGAGCGCGAGGAGCGTGTACGTGATCGCGGGGTGCATCGTGCGTTCACCTTTCGAAGAGCCAGCGACGGAAGAGTGACATGCCCTCGGCGAGCGCGCCGCGGTCGGTCCACTCGTCGCGCTGGTGGGCCTGCGACTGCGTGCCGGGGCCGAGGTTCACCGCGGCGACGCCCACGGTGGCAAAGCGCGCGACGTCCGTCCACGCCTGCTTGGGCTCGACCGACGAGACGCCCACGGCCTCGAGCGACGCGACGAGCGGGTGCGCGCGGTGCGGCGGCGCCGAGGGCGAGCGGTCGAACACCTCGATCGCGGCGTCGCCCGCGACCACCATCGCGAGCTCGTCGGCCGCGTCGTCGGGCGTGCGCCCCGGCGCGAAGCGATAGTTGACGTTGAGGGTGAAGAGGTCGGGCACCACGTTGCGGCCGCGGCCGCCCTCGGCGAGCGTGGCGCTCATCACCTCGCGGTAGAGCATGCCGTCGAGGGTCACGTCGTGGGGCTCGCGCGCCGCGAGCTTCGAGAGCAGCGCCGCGGCCTTGTGGATCGCGTTCTCGCCCTGCCACGGCCTCGCGCTGTGCGCGGTGCGTCCGTGGAAGCGCACGCGCGCGTGCAGGCTCCCCATGCACCCGAGTTGGAGCGAGTTCGAGCTCGGCTCGAGGCACACCGCGAGGTCGGCGCGCGCGAGCGCGGGGAAGCGCTCGAGGAGGTCGCCGAGGCGGTTCTCGAGGTAGGGCCCCTCCTCGCGCTCGTAGAAGACGAAGGTGGGCGCGCACCGGGGCGTGCGCCCGCGCGCGAGGTCGTCGACGAGGTGCAGCATCACGGCGAGGCCCGATTTCATGTCGGCCGCGCCGGGCCCGTAGACCCGGTCTCCCTCGACGCGAGGAGGCCCGCCGTGCTCGGTGCGAACCACGTCGAGGTGCCCCGCGAGCACGACGCGCGCGAGCCCCGCGGGCGCGGGCGGCGTCACCACGAGGCTGTGGCCGTCGCGCGCCACGCACGCGGCGCCGAGCGCGCGAGAGACCCGGGCCTCGACGTGGTCGCAGAGCGCGCCCTCCTCGCCCGTGGGCGACGGGATGGCGCAGAGCTCGACGAGGGTCGCTTCGAGGGAGGCGTCGATCACACCGACACCCCGTGCTCGCGCAGCGCCGCTTCGAGCGAGGTCTTGCGGTCGGTGCTCTCGGTGCGCTGCCCGATGATCAGCGCGCACGGCACGCCGAACTCGCCCGCGGGGAAGCGCTTGAGCCGCGAGCCCGAGATGACGACGGAGCGCGCGGGCACGCGGCCGCGCGTCTCGACGGGCGCGGGGCCCGTCACGTCGACGATGGGCGTGCTGGCGGTGAGCACGACGCCCGCGCCGATGACGGCCTCGCGCTCGACGATCACGCCCTCGACGACGATGGCGCGCGAGCCGACGAACGCGCCGTCTTCGACGATGACCGGGCGCGCGCCGGGCGGCTCGAGCACGCCGCCGATGCCCACGCCGCCCGAGAGGTGCACGTCGGCGCCGATCTGGGCGCACGAGCCCACGGTGGCCCAGGTGTCGACCATGGTGCCCGCGCCCACCCACGCGCCGATGTTGACGTAGCCGGGCATCACCACGGCGCCGGGCTCGACGTGCGCGCCGTAGCGCACGGTGCCCGGCGGCACCACGCGCACGCCCACGGGCGGGGCCTTCACGGGGATCTTGTCGTTGAACTCGAGCGGCCCGGCGCTCGCGCGCTCGTTGGTGCGCAGCGTGAAGTAGAGCAGAATGGCCTGCTTGAGCCAGGCGTGCACCGCCCACTCGCCCGTCGCGTCGTCGCGCGTCGCGACGCGCAGCTTGCCGCCGTCGAGGGCGGCGAGCGTGTCGAGCACGGCGTACTCGTGCTCGTAGTCCTTGAGGAGCGTGCGGTCGGCGTAGGCGCGCTCGACGAGCGGGCGGAGGCGGGCGGCGAGGTCGTGGTCGAACGTCATGGGGTCTCGTTGCGGTGGGTGGTTCTCAAGGGACGCAGGCCATGGGGAGCGGGCCCGCGTCGCCGACATCGGCCGCGGCGTCACTCGCGTCGCCCGCGTCGGTCGCGTCCGCGGCGTCGCTCGCGTCGCTCGCGTCGCCCGCGTCACTCGCGTCGGCGCCCGCGTCGGCGCCCGCGTCGCTCGGCGGCACCGCGACGCAGAAGCCGCCCGCGAACGGGCAGTCGGAGTCGCGGGCGCAGCGGCGCATGCAGAGCCTGCGGTAGCGGCCGGCGCGGGTCTCGATGCACACGCCGTCGTCGGGGCAGTCGGCGCCGGTGGCGCACTCGCGGGTGCAGAGCGCGACGGTGACGTTGGTGCGGTCGTTGTGAAACGAGACGCAGAGCGGCGACGACTCGGCGCACGCGGCCGACGCGCGGCAGAGGCCGTAGGGCTCGTCGGGGCGGCTGCTGCACCCGGCGAGCGCGGCGAGCAGCAGAAGCGCGAGAGCGCGCGCGCAGGTCGCGAGCGAGGAGAGAGGGGGCGGGTCGGTGCGCCGTTCGAGCATGGCGGTCGTGGGGGCGCGGAGGATACACTCGCGCGCCTGTGATCGAGGTCCGCGGCCTGTCGAAATCGTTCGTCGAACCCGTGCTGCGGGAGGTCGACCTCGTCGTTCCGCGCGGCTGCCTCTACGGCCTGGTGGGCCCGGGCGCGTCGGGCAAGAGCGTGCTGCTCAAGTGCATCGTGGGGCTCATCGCGCCCGACGGCGGGCGGGTGCTCGTCGACGGCGAGGAGGTCACGGGCCTCGGCGAGCTCGCGCTCCAGCGCGTGCGCCAGCGCTTCGGGATGCTCTTTCAGAACAACGCCCTCTTCGACTACCTCTCGGTGGGCGAGAACATCGCGTTCCCGCTGCGGCGCATGGGCGTGACCGACGAGTCCGAGATCGCGGCGCGCGTGGCCGACCGGCTCGCCGCCGTGTCGCTCTCGGGCTTCGAGTCGCGCGACCCGTCGGGCCTCTCGGGCGGGCAGAAGAAGCGCGTGGGCGTCGCGCGCGCCACGGTCACGCGCGCCGAGATCGTGCTCTACGACGAGCCCGCCGCGGGCCTCGACCCGGTCACCTCGCAGAAGATCTTCAACCTGTTGCGCAAGGAGCAGCGCGAGTCGGGCGCCACGGTCGTGATGGTGTCGAGCGACATCGACCGCCTCCTCACGGTCACCGACCGCGTCGGCATGATGTACAAGGGCGCGCTGCGCTTCGACGGCACCACGGAAGAGGCCCTCGCGTCGCGCGACCCCGTGGTCAAGCAGTTCATCCACGGCGAGCTCGAGGGGCCGCTGTGAGCGCCGCGCTCCTGCCCTCGGTGGGGCCGTACCGCGTGGTGCGGCGCCTGGGCGCGGGGGGCATGGGCGTCGTGTACGAGGCCGAGCGCGCCGAGACGGGCGAGCGCGTGGCGGTCAAGTGCGTGCGGCTGCCCGAGGCGTCGATGCTCGCGAGCATCCGCCGCGAGGTGCACGCGCTCGGCCGGCTGCGCCACCCGGGCGTGGTGCGCATCGTCGACCAGGGCGTCGACGCGCTGGCGGGCCCCTGGTACGCGATGGAGCTGCTCGCCGGCGACCCCCTCCGCGCGCGCATCGACGCGTGGTTCGCGCCCGGCGCGCCGCGCGAGGTGACGCCCGCGCGCGTGGCCGACGTGGCGACGATCTTCCACGCGATCTGCGAGCCGCTGGCCTTCGTGCACGCCAGCGGCGTGGTGCACAGGGACCTCAAGCCCGAGAACGTCGTGCTCACGCGCGACGGGCGCGTCGTGCTGGTCGACTTCGGCCTGTCGTCGCAGTTCGGGGTGCTCGACCAGGTGGGCTACGCGCGCTCGAACGGCGGCACGCTGCGCTACCTCGCGCCCGAGCTCTTCGACGGCGACGAGGCCGACGCGCGGGCCGACCTCTACGCGCTCGGGTGCATGCTCTACGAGTGCGTCGCGGGCGCCGCCCCGTTCGAGGGCGCGTCGCGCGGGGAGCTCATGGCGAAGCACCGCGGCGCCGCGCCGAGGCCCCTGTCGGCCGCGGCGCCGGGCACGCCCGCCGCGCTCGAGCGACTCGTCGAGCACATGCTCCGCAAGCGCCCCGAGGACCGCGTGGGCCACGCCGCCGACGTCGCCCGCGCGCTCGCG
>JBDHVF010000011.1:0-28944 GCA_039809605.1 Polyangiales bacterium
ATGCTCGACTGCAACCTGGGCGGCGGCGGCATCGGCGGCGCGGGCGGCGCGAACGGCGCGTCGAGCGACGCCCCCGACGGCGCCAACGGCCTCTCCGAGCAGGTGCGCGCGGGCATCTGACCGGCGGCGCCATCGCGCCGTTTTCTGCGGCCACGAGCCGCGGCGCGTTCTAAGACACTCCCCACCATGATCGACGTGTTCGAACTGGCCCGCTACGGGGCGGCGCTCCCGGCCCCCGCGGCGGCCCAGGCTCCCTTCGAAGCGAGCCTCGCGGCGCTGGCGCGCACCTACTCCGACTGGCTCGCCGACGCGTCGGGGCGCGTGACCGACGCGCGCAACGGCCCCCCCGAAGACAACGCCATCATCGACCGCGAGTGGGCCGACGCCGAGCGGCGCGCGCGCGAGGCCGTCAAGCGCTTCGCCGAGGCCGTCGAGCGCCAGCCCACCGCGGCCACCATGGGCAAGGTCAACGCCGGCAAGACCCTCATGCTCTCGCGCTGGTACGGCGACCTCGAAGAGCTGCGCGAGCTGCCCGTGGGAGACGCCGACACCACGGGCTGCCTCACGCGCCTCACGCGCAGGGGCGGCGCCAGGCTCGACGCCGCCGTGCGCGTGAAGACCCTCGACAACGCCGCGTTCGAGACCGAGCCCGCCGCGGCCGACGACGCGGCCACGCTCGACGAGTTCCCGGGCTCTCTCTACGTGGGCTTCGAGCCGGGCAACCGCGACGAGTTCGCGCGCGCGCTGCGCGTGTGCCGCTTCCCCATCGCCGACGACGCCAACTTCGAGCTCGAAGAGACCCGCCGCGGCGAGTACCGCGTCGTGCGCCTGCGCTCGGGCGAGCTGAGACTGCGGTCGCTCCAGCTCCGCGCGTGCGAGGTGACGCTGCGCGTGCGACCGCTCCCCGACACCCGCGCGGCGCGCATCTTCGAGGTGCTCGACCTCGTCGACTGCCCCGGCGCAGACCCCCAGATCGAGACCGACGCGTCGCGCCACCTCAAGGCCGTCAAGAACCACCTGGTGTTCCGCCAGGCCGTCGCCGAGCTCGACCTGCTGCTCCTGGTGTGCTCGTCGCAGCCGAGCGCCATTCGCCCCGGCTACCAGCTCCTTCACGGCCCGTGGCGCCACTGGGTCGAGCGCTGCGAGGGCAAGATGCGCGGCCGCGTGGTGCTCGCGCTCACCTACGCGGGCGAGGCCCTGCGCCACTCGGCCGAGCGGTTGAAAGACCTCTCGCGCCCCGAGAACGAGCGCCAGCTCAACACCCTGCAATCGCTGCCGCAGTCGGTGTTCGGGTCGGTGATCCAGCCCCTGAGCGGCGCGCTCGCCGAGCCCTTCGCGGGCGCGCTCGACCCCAACGACCTGCGCACCTGGGCGCCCTTCGTGCTGCTCGAGAACCGCCACGTCGACGCCGAGCTCGAGGTGCCCGCGGCCGACGTGCCCCGCGCGCGCGAGGCCATCGTGGCCGCCCTCGACGAAGCGGCGATGCCCGACGAGACGCCCTTCGCGTGGCGCGTGGCCCACTTCTTCGCGCGGAGCTGGGTCGACGACGTGGCCCGCGTGCGCGCCGCCGAGCCCGCCGCGCGACGGCGCTTCCTCGAGTGGATGGTCGACGTCGCCCTCGCCGTCGCCAACCCCGAGGACCGCGGCCACGAGCTCCTCACGCGGCTGATGCTGCACCTCGCCCACCGCGGCGAGCTGCGCAAGGCCAAGAGCGCCGAGCTCGTCGACCTCGCGGCGCGCGCACGCGGCGCCGTCGCCGACCTGCAAGAGCGACTCACGCGCGAGCCCCGCGCCGACCGCGCCGCGCTCGACGCGATGGAGGCCCTGGCTTCGAAGCTCCGAGAGTCGCTGCCGCGGCAGGGCGTGGCGGTGCCCTTCCCCGCGGCCATCCGGCAGGCGTGCCTGCGCCCGTACGGCGCGCAGCCCGCGAGCTGGGACGTGATCGTCTCCGAGTGCGTGCGCGCGGCGTGCGGCGCGGTGCAGTCGGCCGCGAGGCGCGCCGACCTGGCCGCCGAGCTGCGCCCCGTGCTCGAGCGCATGCTCGACACCGACGCCGCCACGAAGCGCCTGCGCGAAGAGGAGGAGCGCTTTCTCGGCGACGAGCCTTCGAACGCCGTGCACTGCACCCACTTCGTGCTGGCGCGCGTCGCGGCGGCGCTCGACTGGCTGCTGCACGCCGAGGAGGCCGAGCGCGAGGGCTACGCCGCCCGCACGCTGGGCATCGACCCCAAGAAGACCGAGGCGTACCGACGGCTGCGGCGCGCGGTGGGCGACCTGCCGATGCCCGAGGGGCTCGACGAGGCCCACGCCCACATCGACGCGCAGTTCGAAGCGCTGATGCGCGAGCTCGACGCGACCCCCGCGGAGGGAGCACCCACATGCTGATCGAGAACGGCGTGCTCCGCATCCGGGCGGGGCTCAACCCGGTGATCCTCACGGTGCCGCTCGGCGCCACGTCGCGGCGGGGGATGTTCGCCCGCGCGGGCGACGTGCGGGCGTTCGCGCTCTACGCGAGGGCCTTTCCCGCGGCGAGCGCGAAGGCGACGCAGGGCGGCCACGCGCGCGTCGAGTGCCGCGAGCTCGAGTGGCTCGCGGGCCCGGAGCTCGGCGCGGCCGTCGGGCGCACCGACGCGAAGGGCTCGCCCACGGTGTCGGCCAGCGGCCACGAGGCGCTCGCGGGCCTCTACGCGACCGTGCGGGTCTACAAGAACGCCACCAACTTCGAAGCGGCCCTGTCGCTCGCGTGGCTCCCCCCGAAGGAGGGCATGGCCCTGGTGATCGGCGCCGCGGGCGCGGCCGAGCGGCGCGTGCGACACCTCGCGGCGCGCGCGGGGGTCGAAGAGGCCCTGGTGCTCGACCCCCACCGCTGGGTGCTCGCCGACGAGGACTACGACGACGCCACGCCGCCGTGGGACTCCATTCTCGGCAGCGCCTCGGCGCGCCTCGCGCTCGTGCCCGCGCCCGACGCGCCCCTCGTGGTGCTCGCGGAGAAGGCCCTGCGGCGCGCGGGCGAGACGGGCACCACCGTGGCGATCGATTTCGGCACGCACGAGACCTCGGTGGTGACGCAGCGCGAGGGGCAGCGCGACGTGACCGTGCAGGGCCCGCTGGCGCCGTGGTCGTTTCACTGCGTGTCGGTGTCGCAGCAGGGCGCCGCGTGGCACGCCGAGCTCATCGCGCCGCCGCGCTCGTTCGAGGAGCGCACCACCCTCGGCAACCCCGTGATGCCGCCGCCCATCGCCGAGCGCTGGTCGGTGCTCGCGCGCCGCGACGCCACGAGCCGCAGGGCCGGCGACGCGGGCATCCCCAGCGTGCTCATCCCGCGCGCGGCGCAGCCCCACGGGCTGCTCGGGCATCCGTTCGAGTCGCTCACCGACCAGGTGATCGGCACGCGCGCGCTGAGGCTCATCGACCGCGCGATCGAGCGCGTCGACTCGCACGACGAGCGCCCCGAGGGAGACCGCGAGCCGTGGATCGAGGTCGACACCCTCGAGCCCGCGCCCAAGCTCCAGCTCGGTCGCACCCCGTCGCTCGCGAGAGACTTTCTCGACGGCGTGTTCGACGAGCTCGCCGCCAAGGAGATCGTGCGCGGCACCGCCAGCGACGCGTCTCTGGGCGCGGTGGGGCCGGTGCTCCTGAGCTTCCCCGTGGCCTTTCTCGCGCGCGACCGCGAGACCTTGCAGCAGGTGGCGCGCGAGGCCCTGGAGCAGAGCGCGCTCAAGGGCCTCTGCGCAGACCCTCCCGAAGCGCCCGTGACCTTCCTCGACGAGGCCACGGCGGCCTCGCTCGGGGTGCTCTACCACCGCTTCGGCTCGCTCGCGCTCACGCGCCTGCTCGACGCGTTTCAGCCCCTCGGCTTCGACGAGCAGTCGCAGGGCCCTCGCTCGGTGCGCATCCTCACCTTCGACTGCGGCGGCGGCACGACGGACCTCGTGCTCCTGCGCCTGCGCGAAGACGGCGACCGCATCGTGTCGGAGATCGAAGACTTCTACGGCCTGCCCTTCGCGGGCGTGGAGATCACCCGCCGCATCTGCCGCGAGCTCAAGCGACGGCTGCGCGCGACGCTGCCGCCCGACCAGGTCGACAAGCTCCGCACGCGCTTCGTCGCCGACGACGACGCGCCCGCGGGCGGACGCACCGAGGCCGAGCGCACGCGCCAGCGCCGCACGCTGGGCTTCTTCTACTTCGGCGAGGCGGTGAAGTTCGCGCTGGCCTCGCCCGCCGCGCCCGACGAGGCCACGCTGCGCGCGGGGCTCGCGGCGCGCGCGCACCAGTACCTCCCCGAGCTCGACATCGCGCGGGTGCTCGCGGCCATCCCCACGCGCCCGTGGCTCGAGGAGTGCACCGCCACCGTGCTCGCCCCCGCCCTCGAGACCGCCGAGCGGTGGCTCTCTCGCGACGACGCCCCCGTGCAGCTCGTGCTCGCGAGCGGTCGTTCGAGCCAGCTCCCCGGCGTGTGCGACCGTCTCCGCGTCGCGTGCGCGAAGGCCCCGCGGCCCGTGCTCGCGCAGCACTTTCTCTCACCGCGCGAGCTCGCGGGCTCCGAGCAGGGCTTCGGTTACCTCGACCTGCACGCGGCCCAGCGCGGCGGCGCGCGCGCAGACCTCTCGAAGTTCGGCGTCGCCATCGGGCTCGCCCACGGCTACGTGCTCACCACCAAGACGGGCGAGGGCCGGCGCCTCGTGGTGCGCCCCATCGACGAGCACAAGCGCACGCGCTACATCGGCATCCTCCGCCAGGAGGGGCGCGGCGTGCAGTACGTGATGCCCGAAGACCGGCTCATCGTGCGGGGCGACGGCAGGCCCGTCGACGCCGAGTCGATCGTGTGGATCGACGAGCAGCCCTTCGCCGCCCGCGCGGTGCTCGGCCAGAACTTCCGCGGCCCTCCGCGCACGGGCGCCGCGGGAAGCGTCGACCCGCCCATCCCCTTCGCGCAGGTGCGCTTCGGCCCGTCGTCGCTCACCGAGCGAGAGCGCCTGGGCATCAAGCGCATCCAGGTGGGCTTTCTTCAGCGCACGGCGAGCGAGGTGGTGCTCGCGGGCCTGCGCGTCGAGCGAGAGACGGGCGTCGAAGAGGCCCTCGCGCCGCCCGAGGGGGCGCCCTCTCTCGCGGTCGCGGGCCTGTCGGCGCACTTCGAGTCTCGGCGGCTGGAGTTCGACTTCCGCCGCAACGGCGCGATCGACCCCGAGGACATGGACCGTGAGTAGCCCATGGCCAACCCCTTCGCGGCCCTGTGGCGCGCGCTCGCCCGCGCGCTGGCGCGCCTCTTCGCCGACGTCTCCCGCGCGCCCGCGCTGCCGCCGGGGGCGCGCGACCCCGCGCCGGGCACGCGTGACTTCCTCCGCCACCCCGGAGACGATTCCGACGTGAGCGACCCCCGCGCCGACGCATGGCTCGCCTGGCTGCGCGCGTCGCTGCCCTACCCTCAGCCCGCGTACGGCAGCGCCGAGCCGCCCGCGACGCCGCGCGAGGCGCACGAGCGCATGAGCGCGCTCGACGCCGAGATCGCCGCGCAGGTGTCGCGCGCGCGCCTCGACGACGCGTTCGACGCCGAGCCCGACTGGTTCCTCACGCTGGCCGATCGCTTCATGCCGCTGGCGTCGTGGTACGCGGGCGTGGGCGCCGACGCGGGCGCGCCCGAGCTCCCCGATCGGCTGCGAGACCTCACCGACCGCGCGCGGCGCATCCCGGGCATCAACCGCGCGCTCGAGTGGCTGGCCGAGCAGGTCGAGCAGCTCACGCGTCACAACGCGGGCGCGCAGGCCGCGTGGTTCACGCTGCTCGAGGTGCACTTCGAAGCGCTGCTGCGCCCGCTCGTCGCGCCCGAGGGGAGCGTCGAGGTGACCTTCGAGTTCCCCGCGCCCGGCGCGCGCGTCGCCGAGCTCGTGCCGCCGCCCGCGCCCGGCAGCGCCACGTCGGGCTCGGTCGCGAGGGTGCTCTGCCCGGCGCTCGTGGTGAAGCTCCGCGACGGAGCGCGCGAGGCCGTGCTCACGCGCGGCGCCCACGTGCGCGCGCGGTAGGGGTCACGGCCGCAGCCAGCGGATCGTCGCATCGACGCTCCCCCGCGTGCCGACGCGCGGCGCGTTGGTGGCGACGGCGAGCCTTCCGTCGGGCGCCTCGGTCATCGCCACGGCCTCACGCACGCCCATCGGGTGCCCGACGCCGAGCGGCAGGTCCGCGATCGGTCGCGTGCGCCCGACGCCGCGCCACTCCACCACGGCGAGGCCGTGGGAGGTCGGCGAGGGGGCATTTGCGACCGTCGCCGCGCCCTCGTGCGCGACGGCGATAAAGACGCGCCCGTCGCGCGACGACGCGATGAGCGGCGCGTAGAGCGGGCCCGCGCCGTACACCCCGACGGGGCTCACGACGCTCTCGCGCCCGTCGGGCGACGGCTCGACGTACGCGAGCGAGTACCCGCCATCCGGCGGTGAGGCTCGCACGCCCGCCACGAGGACGCGCCCGTCGGGCGCCAGGGTCATCGCGGCGTCGGCCGGGGCCCGGCCGGCCTCACGCTCGCGCAGCGCCGCGCCGTCGAGCGAGCGCTCGACGAGCTGCAGCGTGCCGCGCTCCGAGGCGACGAGCGCCGAGGCACGGCTGCCCGCGACCTCGAGGCCGAACGGGCTCGCGTACGCGGGGATCCCGCGCGCCCACGTCACGCGCGCGTCTCGGTCGAGGCGCGACAGGGTGACGACGTGGCGCTCGTACGGCGCGACGCCCGCGCCCCACTCGACCTCGGTGCGGTGCGTGAGCACGAGGGCGCCGCCGTCGTCGAGCGCGCGCACACGCGCCTCGCCGTCGCGCTCGACCGAGGCCAGCCGATCGGGCGCCCCGCCCCCGTCGAGCCGCTCGGTGCAGGTGCCGACCTCCAGCGGGTACATCCAGCACGAACCGCGACGCGCGACCCAGAGCCCCCCGTCTCGCGAGGGCGAGAGCGAGAGCACCGTCGCCACGTCGCCGGGCAACGGCTCGCCGAGCGCCCTCGCGTCGAGGACCCGCCCCGACTCGTCGATCCACACCACCACCGCCACGAGCCCGAGGCTCGCGTCGCCCCGCAGGGGCCCGAGGGGAGCGCGCTGATCCCAGCTCCCGCCGAGCACGAGCGTCCCGCCGCGGTCGTAGGCCATGTCCGCGACGGTGATCGGAAGCGAGCGCGCGAGGAGCCCGGTCGCCGGTCGCGTGTCGGCCATGGCGTCGACCGCCGGAGCGAGCGGCGCGCGCGCAGACGCTCGGCGACGCGCTCGCGATCGCGTCGGGGGGCGCGATCGCGTCGGGGAGCGGCTCCGCGGCGCTCGTCGCGACGGGCGCCACGGGCATGTCGAGCGCGTCGGGGGCGTCGCTCGCGTACATGGGCATCGGCGGCGGCGGGCGCTGAGGGAGCACGCGCCGTGAAGGCTCTGCCCGACGCGCTGCGACAGCCGCCTGACGCGCCCGAGGGGGCCGCGCTCGTCGAATGGCTCCGCGCCGTCGACCGCACGGGGCACGGCTGGGACGAGCTCTTCGAAGCGCTCCTGCAGCACGGCGACGGCGTGGCGAGGGAGTTCGCCGACGTCGCGACGGCCGACGAGGCGCGGACGGCGTGCATGGAGCTCACCTACGAGCGCTGGATGGGCGAGTGGCTCGACGGCGCGTCGCGCGGCGCCGAGGGGCGCCCCCTCGCGGTGTTCGTGGGCGACCGGCTGCGCGACCACCTGCGCGCGATGCGCCGCAAGCGCCAGCGCCGCGCCGCGATGGACCGCGCGCGCGTCGCGCCCCCGCACGCCGACGGCCGCGCGGTCGAGGCCGACGGGCGCGTCGACGCCTTCGCGCGCAACGTCCTGTGGATGCTCCTTCGCCACCACCCCCAGAAGGAGATCGCCCGCGTGCTCGGCGCCTCGGAGGCCACCGTGTCGCGCGCCGTCGCGCTCCTGCGCACGCTCTTCGAAACGCTCGCCAGGGAATGATCGGAGCCCCTTCCCATGACACTCTCCTCGCACCCGCCCGACGACCTCTCTCTCGCGCGTTCGAAGGGCGGCGCGATCGCGCGCCGCGCGCACCTCGAGTCGCACGACGTGTACGTGCCCGACGAGTCTCCGATCGACCGCGCGCTCGGCGACGCGTGCGCCGCGCTCTACCGCGAGCTGCGCTTCGACGAGGGCCTCGCGCGCGCGCGGCGAGCCCCCGGCTGGGAGCAGGACCCCGAGGCGCGGCTCTACGCGGGCATCGGCATGCACTACCAGCGGCGCTACGGCGACGCGCGCGCCGAGTACATGGCCGCGATGGAGCTCGGCACCGACGCGAGCTTCCGCGCCACGTGCGTCGCCAACGCGGGCACGACGTGGTTCGAAGAGGGCGACCTCGATCGCGCGCTCGGGTGCTACGACCGCGCCGTGGCGCTCGACCCGCTCAACGAGTTCGGGCTCCTCGGGCGCGTCGCCGTGGCCTGCCAGCGCTACGACGAGGCGGCCGTGGTCGACGCCGCGCGGCTGCTCTGCGAGCGGTGGCCCGCGTGGCGCGAGCGCCCGGTCATCGCCTCGATGCTCCTCAAGGACCGTAGCTTTCGCTTCGTGCGCGAGGCCGACGGGCTCTTCGAACGCGCGTTCGGCGCCCGCGCGCGGTAGGGGTCACGGCCCGACGTGCACGCCCACGAACTCCTGCGCGTGGCCGCGACGCACGAGCATCACCGCGTGCCCGTCGCGCGCGGCGGCCACCACGTCTTCGGGCGCGCGCACGGCGGCGCCGTCGACCCGCAGGATCACGTCGCCCGGCTGGAGCCCCGCGCGATCGGCCGCGCCCCCTCGCCTCACCTCGAGGATCACCACGCCCTCTCGGGGCGCGAGGCCGAGCGCCTGCGCCTCGACCGCGGGCACGGCGTCGATGGTCATGCCGAAGCCCGTGGGCCCCGGCTCGGGCGCGGGCGCGGCGGCGGGAGGGCCCGCGGGCGCGGCGTCACCGGGCCGCAGGGCGTTGACCATCGCGAGGTCGGTGCGCGTGGAGCCCCGCAGCACGGTGAGGGTCATGCGCTCGCCCACGGCGCGCACGGCCGTCTCGCGCTGCACCTCGTGGCGGCCGCGCACGGGCCTGCCGTCGACGCCCACGATGACGTCGCCGAGCCGCACGCCGGCGCGCGCCGCGGGCCCCTCGGGGGCGAGCCGGCACACGAGCGCGCCCGACCCGGCGCGCCCGAACGCGCGCTCGAGGTCGGGGGTGATGTCCTGCGCGGTGATGCCGATCCAGCCGCGGGTGACGCGCCCCGTGGCGAGCACCTGGCGCGCGACGAACTGCGCGATGCGCGACGGCACGGCGAAGCCCACGCCGCTGCCGCGCTGCACGATCATGGTGTTGATGCCGAGCACCTCGCCGCGGAGGTTCACGAGCGGTCCGCCCGAGTTGCCGGGGTTGATGCTCGCGTCGGTCTGGAGGTAGTCCTCGACCTGGTTGATGCCGAAGTCGCCGCGGTTTCGCGCGCTGAGCACGCCGTGGGTGACGGTGGCGTCGAGGCCGAAGGGGGCGCCCATCGCGAGCACCCACTCGCCGACGCGCGCGGCGTCGCTGTCGGCCATGCGCGCGGCGGGGAGGTTCTGGGCGTCGATCTTCACCACGGCGAGGTCGCTCGCGGGGTCGACGCCGAGCACGCGCCCGGCGAACACGCGGCCGTCGTTCAGCCGCACGCGGATGCGCGTGGCCCCCTCGACCACGTGGTTGTTCGTGAGGATCGCGCCGTCGGCGCGGATGATCACCCCGCTGCCGCCGCCGACGCGCCGCCGCTCCGCGGGCACGGCGCCCGCGAAGCCCGGCAGGGGCACGAGCATCTCGTTGCGCTGCACGATCTCGACGACGATGGCGACCACCGAGGGCAGCGCGCGGTCGGCCACGGCGGCGAAGGCCTGCCCGAGCTGCGCGGCGGCGTCGGTGACGAGCGAGGTGTTCTGCGCGCGCGCAGCGTTGGGACATGCGAGGGAGACGAGCGCGGCGAGGGCGCCCGCGAGCCGCATCGTTCGCTTCATGACCGGGGAGGATACGCCCATCCGCGCGCGCGGAACTGTCGGTCGAAGAGGCGCACGCGGCGCAGGAGGAGGTCGACGAGGAGCATCGCGACGGCGGCGCCGACGGGCCACGCCCAGAGCGGCCGCGCGTGGCGCACGGACTCCCCGCGCGGGTCCCACACGGCGCGTGGCGACGGGTCGACGGCGCCCCCGGTGGCGCGCGCGAGGGCCGTGAGCAATGCGACGTCGGGCTCGAGCGCGGCGTACTCGCGGGGGTAGGGGTTGTTCACCTGCCCGCGGCTCTCGGCCACCACGCGCCCGTCGCGGCGGTGCACCGCGCGCAGCGTGAAGGCGCCGTAGCGGTCGAGCGGGACGTCGGCCTCGTAGCGCCCGGGCGCGACCTGACGCATGGGCACTCGCTCCTCGCGCCCGCCGGGCTGCGGGCCCTTGATGGTGAGCTCCGAGGTGAGGCCGTTGTCGAAGCGGTCGCGGTCGGTGATGGCGTCGACGGAGGCGTGCACGCTGCCCGCGACCATTTCGGCTCGCAGCCCCAGCTCGTGACGCTGCCGCTGGCGCATGTGCTCGCGTACGAGCTGCGTCCAGAAGGGAGCCCAGCGGGGCCAGCGCACCCACTCGACGGCCCAGCGGTTCTTGAGGTCGCTCGTCCACGCGAGCGACCACCCGAGGCCCACGCGCCAGCGCGCGAGCAGGGGCTCGGGGTCGCTGCCGTCGGTCTCGAGCAGCACCTGCGCGGGCTCGGACTTGGGCCGCGTGCTCACGTAGCCGTAGAGGTAGGGCGCCGCCCCGCCGAGCTCGCGCAGGAACGACGCCTGCGCGACGACGCGCGGCTGCACGGGCTCCTCGACGGCGGCGCTGCGCGCGACGAGGTTGGTCTCGCGTAGAAAGATCTGCGGCAGGTTCGACGCGTCGGCGGTGAAGTAGCTGCGGCCGTGCCCGCGGCGCGCGACGCCCTCGAGCAGCGGGCGGTTGACGGTGGCGCCGAGGCCCACGGCGCTGACGGTCACGCCGTCGCCGAACATGGCGTCGACGAGGGTCTGGATGCGCGGCGGCTCGTCGGGCTGCCCCTCGCCGTCGGTGAGCAGGATCACGTGGCGCGTGGTGGCGCGGGTGACGGCGAGGTCCTGCGAGGCGGCGTCGAGCGCGGGGAAGATCGCGGTGCCGCCGCCCGAGCGCAGCCGCCGGAGCTCGTTCTCGATGCGCACGCGGTTGCGCGCCGACTGCATGCGCACGACGCGGTCGGGCTCGGAGTCGAACGCGATCACCTCGATGAGGTCGTCGGGCCCGAGCGCGCGCGCGGCGGCGAGGGCGGCGCTCTGCGCGAGCAGCAGGGGGGTGCCCTGCATCGATCCCGAGCGGTCGATCACCAGCGCGAGGGCGACGGAGGGCTGGTCGCGTCGGCGCTCGCTCTCCATGCGCACCGGGAGCAGGCGCTCGACCTCGGTGCCCTGCCAGCCCCCGAGGCCGAACGAGCGCGCGCCGCCGGCCATCATGAAGCCGCCCCCGAGCTCGCGGACGTAGCGCGCGAGGGCGGCCTGCGCGCCCTGCGAGACCGACTCGGCGCCCACGTCGGACATCACGATGAAGTCGAAGCGCTCCATCTCGTGGAGCGTCTGGGGGAACTCCCTCGCCCCGCGCGTCTCGACCTCGAAGTCGCCGCCCGAGAGCGCCGCGCGGAAGTACTGCGCGTGCGCCTGGTCGCCCTCGACGTAGAGCACGGCGGGGGGCCCCGGCACCGTCGCGGTGGTCACGTAGCGGTTGTTCTCGCGAAAGCGGTCCCCGCCCTCGGCCGCGACGCGCAGCGAGTACGTGACGTCGCCGGGCACGCGCACCACCGAGCGGAAGCGCACCTCGTTGTCACCGGGCGCGAGGTCGGCCGCGCGCGTGCCGTCGAGGCCGTTGAGGCTCTCGCCCTGCATGAGCGTGAGCGTCGCGCGCGCGGGGCGGCTCGAGAACACGGTGGCGCGCACGTCGAAGGGCTCGTTCACGCGCACGCGGTCGGGCAGCCGAAGGTCGCGCACGGCCACCTCCGCGGGCGCGGCGGCGCGCGACGGCACGACCGACACGCGCACGCCGAAGCGCGACGCCCGCGACGCCTCGGCGAGTGCGTCGCCGTCGGTCTGCACGCCGTCGGAGAGCACCACCACGCGGCGCAGCGCGCCCGGCGGAAACAGCCCGTACGAGAGCGACAGGGCCGCTGCGAGGTCGGTGCCCGCGCCCGCCCCATCGCCCGCGTGCCGCGCGAAGGGCGCGAGGTGCTGCGACGCCGCGAGCGCGCCGGGCAGGTCGATCACCCGCGGGCGTCGCGCGAAGGTCACCGCCCGCACGTCGTTGTCACCCCGCGCCCGCAGCGCGCCCTCGACCGACGCGCGGAACGACTCGAGCGCGTCGTCGGCCACGCTCTCGGACACGTCGACGAGGAACACCGTGCAGACCCTCGCGCTGGTCGCGGTCGAGACCGGCCGCGCGAGCGCGACGAGGAGCAGGCCCGCGAGCGTGAGGCGCGCGACGACGCCGAGGGCGCGCTGCGCGCGCGGCAGGTCGGCGAGCGACGCGGTCGCCGCGAGCACGAACCACGGCGCGAGCACGAGGGCCCAGAACACCCGCGGGTTTACGAGCTCGATGACTCCGCGCAGCGCCGCGGGGAGGCGACTCGCGACGAGGGGCAGCGCCTCGAGGCGAACGCGCAGGGGCGCGGGCGACGTGCCGAGCCATCGGCGCAGCGCCAGCGCGATGAGGGCGGCGGCCAGCAGACCGGCCGCGGCGCGCGCCGCGATGCGGGTGCGGTTCGACACGCCGGCTGGTCTAGCACGGCCGTGGCGCGGTGATCACCAGTTGGCGCGGACGCCGATCATGGCTTCGAAGCGCGTCCAGTCGATGGGCTGCGAGCCCGAGGGCGGGGTCTTGAAGTTCGAGATGAGCGTCTCGGCGCGCACCGTGGCGTTCAGGCCGAAGACGTCGCTGAAGCGGTACTCGCCGAAGACCGTGCCGTCGATGCGCGTCGCGTTGAAGCGCCCCGTCGCAGAGTCGAAGTCGCCGCCGATGTCGGGGCTCGTGAACGCCACGCCCGCGCGAGGGTCACCGCGGCGGTGCGCGAGGTAGCCGTACTGGTAGTACCCGATGCCCGCGTCGACGGTGAGCACGAAGCGCCCGCCGAAGCTCTGCATGTAGCTCGCGTACCCGCGGTTGCGAATGAAGTAGTTGCCGAAGTAGCTCTGCTGCACGTCGCGGATGAAGCCGCCCCGGAGCTGCGAGCGCGTGTCGATGAGCCACTGCACCTCGGCCTGCCCGACGGGCGTGTCGGCGTTGTCGCCGAGCTCGTAGAACGTGGCCGTGTAACCCGCGACCACCGTGAGCGAGACGCGGTTGGTCAGCAGGCCCGCCAGGCCGAAGCGCGTGGTCATCGGCGTGGCGTTGAAGAGGCCGGCGGAGAAGGTCGTGGGGTCGTTGATGTACGTGAGGCGGCTGACGGAGCCCTCCCACACGAGCGCGGTCTTCGGCAGAAAGCGCCAGCGCATGCGCGCGAAGCCCGTGTGCGTGAGGGAGTTGTTGCCCGTGAGGTCGTCGAAGAGCGTCGCCTGGATGTTGTACCCGAAGCGCAGTTCGAACACCCCGCGGCCGGGCGCGTAGGCGATTTCGGCGTTGCCGAGGAGCGTGTTGCGGTTGAGCGTCAGGCCGTTGCCCGGCGTGCCGAGGAAGCCCTCCTGGCCGCCCGGCTGGATCGTGCGGACGAAGTCGGCGCCGACGCCGAACTGCCACGTGCGGCCTGGGAAGAAGTCGAACCGCAGCGACCCCTGCGCGCCGAGGTTGCGCAGCGCCCCGAGGTTGATGCCCGACTGGAGGCCGATCCACTCGTTGTAGATGAGCCCCACGCCGCCGCGGAAGTTGAGCGTCGGAAGCGCCGTCGTGGGCGAGTCGGAGTTGGCCGACCGCTGCGCGCCGAGCGTCGACACATAGAAGGTCGGCGTCACGCGGATGCGCAGCGCCGGCCTCACCGCGTTGCTGAACGTGCTGCTCGTGTAGAACGTGTTGGAGTCGAAGCCGAAGTCGGCGCCGATGCCCGGGTGCAGTTCGAAGTTGCCGGTGCGAATGCCGCGGCCTTCGAGGAGCTGCCGGTTCTGCAGCCAGACCTGACGATCGGCGAGCCCCGTGTTCGCCCAGGGCAACCCGGTGTTCGCGCCCCCGCTTTGCGCGTGCGCCTCACGGGCCGCCCCCGCCACCACCACGGCCAGAGAGGCCGCCACCACGAGTCGTCTCATCACGATACGAACTCCTCAAGGTCATGAAGCATCGCCGCCCCCATACGCCCCCCCGAACACCCTTGCCGAAAGCTCACATGACGGGGCTGGTCACGAGCGGACGCTCCGGGAGCAACGTGTCGGGCGTGAGGGTCGTCGTGTCCTGCTGGGCGATGTTGGGGTCGACGATCAGCGTGAGGCGCGTGTCGCGGTCGAAGGTGCCGGTGTCCTCGCCGATGCACGCGCGGGCCTCGGTCTCGAGCCCGTGCGAGCGCGACCGGAAGATCGTCATGAGCTGAAACTCGTGGTTGCGCTGACCGTCGTTGTTGATCGTCACGGCGGTCTGCAGCAGCTCCTGGTGCTCGCGCGCCGAGCGCAGGGTCACGTCGATCTGCGTGAGCTTGTCGTTCAGGCAGTTGACCTTGATGATGTCGCGCTCCTGGCGCGCGCGGTCGAGCATGTCGCTCACCTGCCTGCGGGCCGTGGTGATCGAGTCGACCACCGCCCCCGCCTCACGGAGCTGGTCGGGCCCCGAGAGCTGCGCGACGCGCTGCGTGCGAACCTCGGCGGCGTTGCCCCCCTGCGGATTGGTCTGGGCGCGCGCGACTCCGAACGACAGCCCGAGACTCACCAGCACTCCGAGCGAGATCTGCGCAGGCGTACGCTTCATTGCGAAGTCCTTCCCAACCGGCCCGTTTCAAAGGCGGTCGGCACTATAGGCGAACCGCTTTCCCTGTCAACGATCGATTCCTACACCGAGGCCGGTCTCTGCGGTTCGATGCAGAGGCCGCTCGATGCGTTCACGAAGTGATTTCGTGAAGCCGATGTTCAGATTGTCGACGGGTAAACAACGAGGGCGGACGATTGCAGGGCGGGCGCTGCCGCAGGGGTTCAACCGCCGGGGTTGAACGTGAAGGGGAAGCTGAAGTCGACGCTGCCACCCTCGGGCTGCGGGAACACGAGCCCGCGAATGCGCGACGCGACGCAGGTGCCCACCTCGGGCGCGGCCGAGAGGCCCGAGCTCGACGCGCTCGTCACGCGCCCCGCCGGCCCGATGGTGAAGCGCACCTCGAGGCGCCCCGCGAGCGTGGGGTTGTTACGCAGCGCGCGCTCGTAGCACGAGCGGATGCCACCGAGCTGCCCGCGGATCAGCGCCGCGACGCGGCCCGCGTCGATGTTGCCCTCACCGCCGATCGAGTCGCCCGAGCCGAGGTCGGCGCTGCCGCGGATCACGCGCTCGCGCACGATCTCACCGCCCGAGCCGATGTTCTCCCCGCCGCCAGCGACCGTGCCCGCGGAGCCGAGTTGCCGCCCGCCGAGGCCGCCGCCGGCCGACGCCGACAGACCGCTGCGACGCACGCCCGCGCCGCCCGCGGCCGTCGAGATGCCACCGAGGTTCGCGAGGTCACGCTCGGTGCCGGCCATCAGGCCGCCCGACGCGAGCGCGTCGCGCGCGCTGCCTCGCCCCGTGTCGGTCACGCCCGTGAGGGCCGCGAACTCGGCGTTGTTCTGAAGGGCCGCGAGCGCAGCGTTCGCCGCGCGCTCCGCCGCCGCGCCGGCCGCGTTGGCCTGACGCTCCGCGCGCGCGCGACGCTCCTCGGCGCTCGGGGCGGCCGCGTGCTGCTGCTGCTGCTGTTGCTGCTGCTGTTGCTGCTGCCCGGCCTGGTCCTGGTTGCTCTGGTCGCTCTGCTCGGCGGGCTGCGGCTCCTCGGGCGCGGCCTGCTGCGAAACGAGTCGCACGAACGCCGCGTCGTTGAGGACGTTCTCGTCGACCACGGGGTCGTAGACGTACTCGACGTACGCGACGCCCACGATCGCCATGAAGAGGAAGAACGAGAAACAGGCGTTGTAGGTCCAGTCGATGTTCTTGAGCCAGCCCGCGCGAATCGCCGCGGGGAGCTGCGGCTTGGGCTGCGGCGGCGGGGGCACCACGAACTGGAAGAGGAAGGTGATCTCGCCGACCTGCACCTTGCCGCGCGACTGCTCGGTGAGCGGGATCTGCCAGTCGCTGCCCACGCGCCTGGCCTCGCCCGACTTGCGCAGGTCGTCGAGGCTCTTGACCCCCGAGGCCAGCGCGAGGCGCCCCTCCATCCGATCGGTGAACCTCAGCGAGTACGTCCCGCCCGACATCGGAAAGAGCTCGAAAGTCTCGGGCAGGTCCTGCGCGGACACCGTGAACGAGTTCTTCTCGCTGCGTCCGACCGTGACCGTCTCGCGCTCACGGATGATGCGCTCCTCGGTCATCTTCGTGCCCTGGATGATGCCGATGCGCAGGACCTTCGGCCCGGACGCCGTGCGAGCCGCGGCCATCGCCATGGTCATGGCGCCGGGGCGTTGACTTCCCTTCGGGGGCTGTTGCTGCGTCATCGATGATTCTTCCTTCCCATCACTTCTGCGCGGTCATGGAGGGCCGCCGTGGCGCCTTCGACAACCGGAGGCCGCGAACGTTCCATCGGCCCTTCAGAACGGCGCACGGCGCACGGCATCGAGGATGAGCTGCAGGAACTGGATGGGCTGATCGAAATACGTATACCCGAGGCTGGAGCGGCCCGACACCGAGAACGCGTAGGGGCGCTGGATCTCGCCCCTCACCTCGATGGTGGTGCTCGCGACGTAGACTCTCCGCCCGTTCTCGGTGCGCACGGTGGTGTCGACCGCCGTGGGTGCTGTCGCCGCGGGCGCCTGCGGCTGGGCCGCCTCGGCGGGCGCCGTCTGCGCCGCGGCGACGCCGGGCAGCGCGAGCAGCACCGCCAGAAGCCCAGCCCCGATCGTTCGCGTCGCCCTCATCGTCATCGCCTCTCTCTCGTTCTTCGTCAGGTCCAGCATCGGGCTCCTCGGGTCGGTCCTAGCCTCCGCTCGGAGTAGCCGGAGCTTGCCCCCCCTGGGGCTGAGTTTCACCCCCCGCGGGCGCTTGGGGGGCGGGCGTAGGCGTCGGCGCAGGAGTCTCCTGCGCGGGAGGCTGTTGCACCGGCGGCTGTGCGGCAGGCTGCTGCGCGGGAGGTTGCTGCGCGGGAGGTTGCTGCGCGGCAGGCTGCTGCGCAGCGGGCTGCTGGCCCTCGCTCGGGGTCGAGCTCGCGCGGCGCGCGGCCGCCTGCGCGCGTTGCAGCGCGCGTTGGGCGCGCTCGATCTGCTGCGGCAGGCGCGTGAGCTGCGCCTCGACGTCGTCGCGCCGGGGGTTGCTCGCGTACTGCGCGCCGAGCACGTCGCGGTAGCGCGTGAACGCGGCCTGCGCCTGCTGGAGGAGCTGCACCTTGCGCTGCAGGTTGTCGGGCTCGTTGCCGGTGATGCCGCGAGCCTGCTCGGCGTAGAGGCGGCCCGTGTTGTAGTGCACCTCGGGCATGCCGGGCTCGAGCTGCTGCGCGCGCTGGAACTCGGCCATCGCCTGGTCGTACTGGCCCGTCGCGCGCAGCGCGTCGCCGAGGTTGAGGTGGGCCTTGCTCCACGACGGCGAGAGCGTCGTGGCCGCGCGGAGCTGCTCGATCGCCTCCTGGTAGTTGCCCGCGAGGAGGAACTGCACGCCGAGGTTGTTGCGCGCCTCGGCGTACTCGGGGTCGAGCTCGACGGCCCTGCGGAACGACGCGATCGCCGCGGGCACGTTGCGCTCGACCTCGAGCTGCAGGAGCCCGCGGAGGTGCTGCACCTCGGCGTTGTTCACGCCCGGACCGTTGTTCGGGTGGTTCGGGTCCGAGCCGTTGATCAGGTCGTTGACGATGTAGAGCGCCAGGTCGAGGCGCCCCATCGAGCGGTACGCCTCGGCCACGGCGAGCTTCGCGGGCACGTTGCGCTCGTCCTGCCGAAGGATGCGCCGCGCCTCTTCGATGGCCTCCTGCGCGCGGTTGTTGAGCACGAGGAGCCGCGCGTACTCGGCCCGCACGCGCGTGCTCTCGGGGTGCGAGCTCGCCATGCCCTGCGCGAACGACACCGCGTCGGCGAGGCGCCGCTGCCGGATGAGCAGACGCGCGCGCGCCACGAGCGCGAGGTCGTAGTCGGGCTGGATCGAGAGGCTACGCTGGTAGAACGTGTCGGCGGCACTGTCCTGCCCCTGCCGCTCGGCGATCACGCCCGCGTTGTAGGCCGCTTGATACGCGCGCGCGTCGGCCGAGAGGGCCTGCTCGAACGCGGCCCGCGCCGCGTCGAGCTGGCCCTGGCGCGCGGCCTCGAGGCCCTGTTGAAACGCGGCCCGCGCCGCGTCGGTGAGCACCGCGCGGCTCGCGGGCGCGGGGGCCGCGGGCTCGGGCGTCGGGGGAGGAGGAGCAGCAGGAGCGGGCGCGTTGTTCGCCGCCGCGCTCTGCGCGCCCTGGCCCTCGTCGATCGGGCCCTGAGCGTTGGCGCTGCTCGTCGTATCGCCCCCGGAGCTCGCGCGCTGCGACGTCGGCGGGGTCGTCGTGCGGCTGGTCTCCTCGCTGCTCGACGAGCATGCGCCCTGCGACGCGAGGAGGAGCATGCCGAGCCAGAGGTGGGAGTGCTTGATCATCGGTGTCTCCCTCACTCGGTCGCGAGGCGCGGCGTCGCCACCGGGGTCGTCTGCGAGAGCGTCGCGCCCGGCGCCTCGGTGTTGAACATGCCCGGCGTGTACTGGAACGCCTGCTGGTGCGTGAGCGCCTGCTCGAGGAGCGGGCGGTTGTCTTCGGAGCGCAGGCGCTCGAGCGCGCGCGCCGAGAAGCTCGTCGGGATGTTCTGCGTGCGCGCGGTGTTCACCGCCGTCGCGTAGTTGATGATCGCGAGCTGGCGCTCGGCCGCCGCCTCCTCGTCGAAGGTCTGCTGCACGCGCTGGCGGCGCTCGTCCTGCTGCTGCTGCAGGCGGTCGCGGAGCTCCTGCGCCTGGTCGCGCAGCCGTTGGGCCTGGTCGGGGTTCGCGCGCTCGATGCGACCCGCGAGGGTCTCGAGGCGCTGAATGGCCTGCTCGGCGCGGTGGAAGTTCGCCTGCTCCTCACGCGAGAGCTCGATGAGCTCGCCGAGGCGGGCCTCTTGCGTGGCGAGGTACTCGTGCGCCTCGCCCTGGCGCGTGAGCGCGCCGATGGAGTACTCGCCGCCGCGCAGCGCGATGATCTCGCGCGCCGAGGCGTCGATGGCGCGGAGCTGATCCTTGAAGCGCTGGATCTGCTGCCGCAGCGACGTGGCGTCGCCCCGCTGGAACTGCACGCGCGTGAAGGTGTTCACCTGGTCGTCGAGGTCGCGGTAGAGCGCCTCGGCGGCCCACGCCGCGGCCACCGAGCCGGGCTGCTGGCCCGACGCGCGGAACACCGTCGCCACCTCGCGCAGCGCGCGGCGGTACTGCGCGTCGTTGTTCTGGCTGCGGTACGCGAGGGCGATGTTGTACTGCGCCTGCACGCGGTACTGCGCGTTGTCGGCCGTCGCGGGCACGCGGCGGAGGTAGTCCTGCAGCGAGCGCACGGCCTCGCCCCAGTCGCCCGCGCGGTACGGGATCTCCGCGATGCGGAACTCGGCCTCGGCGCGCTCGCGGCCCGCGTTGGCGCGCGGGAGGAAGTTCTGCCACGCCTGCCGCGCCTGCGGCCACCGCCCGAGGTTGGTGGTGATGAGCGCGATCGACGCGAGCGAGTCGTGCACGTGCGAGTCGTGGTCGGTCGCGGGGTTGAAGCGGGCGTCGGTGGCCACGTTGTTGTAGTAGCGGATCGCGTTGTCGTAGTCGAAGATGCGCTCGAGGTTCACGCCCGCGCGGAAGTTCGACTGCTCCAGGATGTTGATCCGCTGCGTGAGGTCCTCGCCCGTGAGCTCCTGGCCCGCGGCGTTGCGCGTGGTGTTGTAGTCCTGCGTGATGCGGACGTACGTCTGCGTCGCCGTGTCGAAGCGGTTGGTGCGCTCGTACGCGAGGGCCGTGTAGAAGAGCGCCAGCGCCGCCTGCGGGTGGTTGCGGTTGGCGCGCACGGCCTCGTCCATCTCGCGGGCCGCGCGCTCGTAGAGGGCGCCCGACTGGTCGGCGGGCGCGCGCTCCGCCTGGTGATAGAGGTCCATCGCGTGGCGGAACTGCGCCGCGCGCAGCACGTCGCCCACGGTGTTCGACGACACGCCCGCGCACGTGCGGCTCGACTGCTCGCGCGCGAGCGCCTCGAGGTCGTCCTGGCGGTTCTGGAGCACCATCAGGTTGTTGAGGTCGGCGAAGGTCGCGCCGGCCACCGTCGGATCCTCGCAGTACACCTCGAGGATGCGGCGGTAGAGCTGCTCGGCCTCCTGCACCTGCCCGAAGCGCAGGAGCGTGCGCGCGTTGAGGTACGCGAACTTGGGCCGGTACGGGGGGTTGTTCTCGGGGTGCTGCGTGTCGATCTGCACCACGTCGCGCAGGGCCGTCTCGTTGTCGAGGTTGCGCGGCACGCGGTTGGCGTAGGCGATGCGCGCGTCCATGAGCTGCCGCACGACGTCGGGGATCTGGATCTGCGTCACCTGGTTGTTCGTCGTCGGCGGCTGCGCGCACTGCTCGGCCTGCTGCGCGTTGAGCAGTGGGTTGCCCGCGTCGTCGACGAGCTCGTCGGCGCGAAGGCCCGCGCGCATCGCCACGCACGGGTCGATCTGGCGCGCCTGCGCCTGCGTGCGCAGGTGCATCTCGAGCGACTTCACCACCATGTACGCCGAGGCCACGAGGTACTGGTCGTTCTCGTTCGAGTCGCGCACCTGCGCGTAGGCGCGCGCGGCCTCGAGGTAGTTCTTCGCCCAGAAGAGCGCGTCGCCGCGGTTGTAGCGGAACTCGTACGCGGCCTCGTCGTTCGGGTAGTTGTCGATGAACTGCGTGTACGCCTGCACCGCGGCGGCGTACTCGGCGTCGGCGCGTCGCAGCGCGTCGACCGCGCGCGCCTGGAGCTCGGCCTGCTGCGCGCCCTGGGCGCCGCGCGCCTGGTTCACGAGGTTGAGCGCCTCCTGGCGCAGTCGCCCCGCGGCCTGGTGGTGCTGAATGGCCGTGTCGTGCAGAGAGTTGCGCGCGATCTGCTCGGCGTAGCGCTGCGCCTCGGGGTGGTCGGGGTTGGCCGCCCACCACGCGGTGCCCTCGACGTACTGCGCGAGGCGCCCGCGCTCGTCGATGGCCTGGTCGAACTGGCGCTGACGCTCGTACGCGATCGCGATGCTCTCGGCCACGCGCGGCGCCTGGTAGTGCAGCGGGTACAGCTCGAGGAACATCCGGTAGAGCGTGATGGCCTCGTAGTACTTCGTCTGCTGGAAGTAGTCGTTGGCGAGCTCGAGGTAGGCCTCGGGCGTCCACGGGCGATCCTGCGGGATGTACGTGGGCCGCCCGGGCACCGGCGTCGGCCGCGCCCCGGCCGCCGCGCCGCGGCGCGCGAGGATCTGCGTCGCGTCGAAGGGCGACACCACGCGCATGATGCCCGCGCAGTCGAACGCGGGGCGCGTCGGGTCCGCGGGCGGGCGCGCGACGCTCTCGACGAGCGGCTGGCAGCGCGTCGCGTCGTCGGTCGCGATCGACGGGCCCCAGTCGCTCTCGGAGAAGATCACGCCGATCCACTTGATCGTGTCGGTGCGGTTGCCCGCGGCCGCGGCCTCGGCGCCCGCGAAGTCGTAGTAGTCGAGCAGGTAGGCGAAGTTCCGCAGCGCCTGGGGGTAGCCGTTCTGCATGCGGAAGTACGCCCAGCCGATCTTGTAGAGCGCCTTCGACCAGAAGGCTCCGTACTCGATCTGCGGGTCGAACTGCGCGCGCGCCGCGGCCGACGTCTGCGCCTGCGCGGGGTTCTCGACGGCGCCCTGGATACCCGCCGCCGGCGCGCCCGGCCGCGCCACCGTGGCCCTGCGCCGCTCGCTCGCGCGCATCGCGGCTTGATAGGCCGCGATCGCGAGCGCGTTGCCCTGGTCGTCGCGCGCGCTGTCGAAGTGATAATCGCCGATGTAGTACCAGGTCTCGCCGGCGTACCGCGAGGGCTGCCCGTTGGCGCCCCGGATCGGCTCGCAGCCCTGGTAGTCGCGCGGAATCGATGCGGGCTCGTTCGCGCTCGCCTGCGCGACCGCCGCGGTCGCCTCGCTCGCGGCCGCGCCGCCGTCGACGCCCGCGTCGGCCTCGGCGACGGTCGCGGGCGGCGAGATGAGCTGCGGCGCGCGCGGGCGCAGGATGTCGAACAGGTGGCCGCACGCGAGGGGCGAGTCGGTGGGCTGCAGCGGCGCCATCAGGTCGAACGCGCGCTCGGACTCGTAGTGGAAGCGCGACGGGCACACGAGGCCCTTGTACGAGCTGATGGCCTCGTCCTCGTGGCCCATCTCCTTGAGCACCCAGCCGAGGAGGTAGTGCGTCGCGTCGCGCAGGCGGAAGGCGTTGAAGCGCTCGATGATGTTGCGGTAGAGCAGCACCGAGCAGCGGTAGTCGACGGGCGCGGGCTGCAGGTCGTCGGTCGGCAGGCCCTGCGCGCGGCGCTCGTTGATGAGCCGGTCCATGCGCTCGTCGGCGTCGAGCTTCGCGTACGCGGCCTCGTCGAAGTAGAGCTCCGCGAGGCGGAACATCACGTCGGGCGTGCGCTCCTGGTCTTCGGGGTAGATCTCGAGGAAGCGCTCGAACACCTGGATCGCGTGGCGGCGCGCCTCGGCCTCGGCCGTGCGTTCGGCCTGGATCTGCCGGTCGAACGACTGCCGGATGCGATCGAGCTGGCGGTCGTGCTCGCGCGAGAGGAGGCCGTTCACGCTCCCGCGAAACCCTCGGCCGCGCTCGAGGAAGCCGTTCACCTCGGCCTCGAGGAGGCGCAGCGCGTCGAGCTGCGCGGGCGTGGGGTCGGGCCGCGGCTGCACGGCCTGGTCGGGCGGGCCGTTGCCGAGCGGGCCCAGCACCGCGTCGCCCGTCTGCCCGGCGCGAGGCTGCGCGGGCGCCACCGACGCGTCGGCCGCGCCGCTCGTGAGCATGGGCGCGCCGCCGTCGTCCTGGGCGGCCGGCGTCGTCGACGCATCGGCAGCGCCCTGCGGGCTCTCGGGGCGAGGCTGCGCCTGCGCGACGGGGCGGAACATCGCCGCCACCACGAGGAGCAGGAGGGCGAGTCGTCGCCAGCGGTACACGGTGCTCATTGTGCCTGTCCCTGACCGTTCGCGTTCCCCGGCGACGTCTGCGGCGCGTCGCTCGTCGAGCCACCGGGCGCCGGTGTAGACGGCGGAGCCGTGCCGGAGTTGTTGCCCGAGGGCGGCGGAGTCTGCGGCGGGGCCTCGGGGGCCGGGGCCGCGCCTTGCGGCTGCGCGGCCGCGCCGCCGCGGGTGTTGAGCTGCTGCGAGTCTTCGCGCGACGCGCCCTCGGTGACCTCCGAGAACTCGTCGTTGACCTGCTGCAACTCGCGGTTCTGCTCCTCGGCGAGGAAGCGCGCGCGGTTGTTGTGCTCCTCGCGCTCCTCCCACGCGACGTCGACGAGGCCGAGGTCGGCCCGCATCACGATCTGGTAGAGCTGCACCTGCACGTTGCGGAACTGACCGAGGATGAGGTTGCCCACCACGGTCGACGCCTCGGACTCGAGCGCCGAGAGCCGGTCACGGTAGCCCGCGACGCGCACCTCCTCCTCGTGCACGCGCGACTGGATCGTCTGCACGCGCTGGTCGACGAGCGCGGCGACGCGCTGGTCGGCCGCGTCGGCCTGCTGGTCGACGCGGTCGAGCCGCGCGAGCAGGGCCTCGGCGCCCGACGGGAGACGTCCCGCCGCGCGGAGCAGGCTCGCCTCGCGCGCGACGAGGTCGCGGATCTGCGCGCGCATCTCGAGGTCGTGCGCGTAGCGGGGGTCGCCCACGCCGATCTGCTCGCGGCCCTGCGCGATCTGACGGCGCAGCGTGGTGATGCGGTCGCGGTACTGCTGAATGGCCTGCCGCTGCACCTGAAGCTCCTGCTGGAGCTGGGCGCGGTCGAGGTTGCCGCCCTGGTGCGACGGGTCGCCGAGGTAGCGCTCGATCGCGACGACCATCGCCTCGAGCGCGTCGACGCGCTGCTGGTTGCGCTGGAGGTTCTGCGAGTAGTCCTGGAACTCGTTCGACACCTGCCGCTCGCGGCGGCGGATCGCGGGCCCGTCGGTCGGCAGCCGCCCGAGCTGCGCGGCCAGCGCGCGGCGCTGCGAGATCACGCCCTGCAGCTCCACGTTCGAAGCGTCGGCCTGCGCGTCGAGCGCCGAGGCGACCGCGTCGCGGAGCTGCGTCGCGCGGTTCATCACCTCGAACACGCCCTCGCGCGAGCGTCGCAGGTCGTCGAACACGTGCGCGCGCGACGGCGCGTTGAGCGCCGCGTTGAGCCGGTCGATGGTCTCGGTCGCCTCGCGCACGTACGTGCGGCAGACGTTGAGGTCCGACACCACCTGCAGGCTGTCGTCGAGCGACGCCTCGTGGCGCACCCACGCGAGCGCCGCGGGCGGGATGAAGCTCGACGCGTCGAAGACCTGGAGGTTCGAGCGCACGAGCTCCTGAAAGTACTGCTCGGGGTTCTGGCCGGTGCGGGCGTTCATCTCCTGCACCTGCTGGTAGATGGGCCCGAACTGGTTGCGGACCTCTTGAAACACCTGCTGCGCGCGCTGGAAGCGGCCCGTGCGCAGGAGGAGGTTGCCCCAGAGGATCTTGCCCTCGGGCACGAGGGGCGAGTCGGGCGACGAGATCGCGAGGATCTCGAGCGCGCGCTCGGCGCGCACCGCGTCGCCCGACTTGATGAACGCCCACGCCTGCTCGAAGAGCGCGCGGTCGAAGAAGGGCGAGCTGCGCTGCACCTGCTGGTAGGCCTCGACGGCGGCGTCGTAGTTCTGCCGCTCGATCTCGAGGCGGCCCACGGCGAGCGCCGAGAGGTCGAGCACCTGCTGCTGGTCGGCGCCCTCGGCCTGGAGCTGCATCACCCGGCGGAAGGCCTCGATCGCCTCGGGGTAGCGCTGCTGCGCCGTGAGGATCGCGCCGAGGAAGTAGCGCGCCTGGGGGTAGATGTCCGCGCGGTTGTTGATCGACTCGAAGGCCTGGCGCGCGCCCTCGTAGTCGGGCGTCGAGCGCAGGAAGAGGTACTTGCCGCGCACGTACGCGGTGCGGGCCTCGACCTCGGACGACGGGATCTGCCCGAGGCGCTGGAAGTACTGGTCGACGCCCGTGTAGTCGTTGAGCCGGATCGCGATCTCGATGAGCCGCCCGAGCGCGCGCTGCACGAAGGGCCGGAACACCGGGTCGCTCGCGTGATCGAGCACCTGGCGGAAGCGCGTGCGCGCGCCGTAGCGGTCGCCCGCGAGGTAGAGCGAGTCGCCGAGGAGGTAGAGCCCCTGCGGGTACGCCGGGGTGTTGGCGTAGTTCTCGACGATGTCGGTGAAGAGGATCGACGCGTGCGAGTAGTCGCGCAGGCGGTACTGGAGCTCGGCGTCGGCGAAGCGCTCCTCGACGCCGGGGCCGCGGCGCGCGGCGGCCGTGCCCGGCGGCGGGAGCCCCTGCTCGAGCCGCTGCGCCTGCTCCTCGACGCGCGCGATGGCGTCGGTCGCCGAGGCGAGGTCCTGCGCCGGCGCGCCCGCGCCCCAGAGGGCGAGCGCAATGCACGCGGCGAAGGACGCGTTCGTGCGCCGGGATCTCATGGAGCGGTGCTCCCCGACGGCTGCGCGCCCTGCGCGGGGGCGCCCGTCGCCGGGGCCCCTTCGGCCCCCTGCGCGTTGCTCGTCTCGCTCTCGGCGTCTTGCAGGTCGCGGATCGACACCACGCGCTGCACGTACCGAATCGCCGGGCGGTTCTCGGGCGGCTCGAGGGGCCCGCCGCGCTCGTAGCCCACCACGCGGAGCTGGATCGCCTTGCCCTCGGGCACCGAGAAGCTCTGCGTCGAGCGCACGCGGAACTGGTAGCCCTTCATGTACGGCAGGCCCGCGCCGAGGTACGTGAGCGTCACGCCGAGCGAGTGGTCGCCCGCGCCGATCTGCCCGTTGTACACGCGGAACTCGCGCTGGTCGGCGAGGTTGCCGCCCTCGTCGCTGCGCGTGAGGATGGGCGCGCCGTCGAGCGAGTACACCACGCTCATGAGCCGGTACGTGTTGCCCATCTCGTTCTGGTGGACGATCTGCGCGCGCGAGCCGCCCACGACGTTGCCGAGCACCGACTCGGCCAGGAGCGACAGGCGGGCCTTGGAGCGGAAGATCTCTTCCTTGAGCTCGTTGATGCGCTGCTCGAGGTCGCGCAGGCGCACCACGTACTGCTCGCCCGTGAGCGTCCCTCCGTCTTCGAACGGCACGGGCGCCGCGGGCGCGGCCGGGAGCGCGGCGCCGCCGTCGGAGCCTCCGGTCGCGGGCGTTTGAGTTGGAGCTGGAGCCACGCCGCCATCCCCGCCCGAGGTCCCCGAGGGCACCTGCTGCGCCACGCCCGTCGCCGTCGCGAGGGCCGCCGCGAACGCCAGTACCGTGAACCGCCACCGCATGGTCATCGTCCCTTCCTCATCGTCCGCACGCGATCACACTCCGCGCCCCGAGACACTCCGCCGACACCCCGCGCGCCTGCGCGGGGCCGCGTTCACCGCCCCGCCCCCGCGGGTGCCGCCGCCGGCTGCGGCGCGCTCGTCGTGGCCGCCGCGGCGTCCGCGCGTTGCAGCATCTGCTGCGCCTCGGCGATCGTCATCACGGCCTGCGTGTAACGGATCGCCGGGCGCTCCTCGATGGCGGTCGTCGCGCCCCCGCGCTCGTAGCCCACCACCGTGAGCCGCAGCGCGCGGCCCTCGGGCACCGTGAAGTTCTGCACCGACCGCGCGCGGAAGGTGAACCCGCGGATGTACGAGAAGATCCCGTAGCCCGCCCCCTGGTACTCGAGGCTCACGGTGAGCGTGTGCTCGCCCTGCGCGACGCGGCCGTTGTAGACCGCGAAGCCCGTGAGGTCGGCGAGCGAGCCGTTGTCGTCGGTGCGCGTCGCGACCACGGCGCCGTCGAGCGAGTACGACGCGCGCACGAGGCGGAACGTCGAGCCCATCTCGTTCTGGTGGTCGACGATGAGCTGCGCGCCGCCGCCCGACTGCTCGAGCACCATCGCCGTGATCTCGCGCAGGCGGGAGTGCGACGCGGTGATGTCGTTCGAGAGCGCCGTCATCTCGCGGTCGATGTCGCGCAGCACGATCACCGGCGACGCGGGGCGCGCGGGCGCGGGCTGCACCGGTGCGCTCTGCGCGGGCGCCGCGGGAGCTCCGACCGTGACCTGCGGCGCGGTCTGCGTGGGCGCCGCGGGCTGGGGGTTCGCGGGCGCGTTCTGGGCTCCAGCCACCGAGGGATAGACCGCCAGGAACGCCACCGTCACAACGCTCGCCGTCGTCCTCGCCATGCGCCGCATCCCTTCCGTCAAGCAGTCCGTCGCCGCCCTCACGCGCGTTCGTCTCCCGGAACCGACACGACCGCCAATGAGCGCAATACCGCGCGGGTTTATACCAGTCACCCCCACAGGGTCAACGCGCGCATGCATGTGCACGCCGCGCCGCAGGGCGCGCACGAGCGGGCGGGTCGCGTCGATCCGTGGACCCGGCCCGCCGAGCGTGCGTAGAATGCCGCCCGATCGCAGGGAGCGCCGAGTGAGCGCGTCCCCTGCCCATGGGAGACCCCGGCGCGGGGTGGCACGTCTCACCTGCAAGACGCCATCGGGAACGCCATCGCGAAGGTGATCGAGTTGAGCAGCGAACGGCAGAAGGACGTCGCCGACGAAGAGCTCCTCGAACGCTTCCGCGGTGGGGATTCGCGCGCGTTCGAGGAGCTCATGCGCCGCCACAGGACCCCCCTCTACAACTTCATCTACCGGTCGGTGAGGCACCCCGCGACCGCCGAGGAGATCCTGCAGGACTCGTGGCTGCGGATCCTTCAGGGCGCGGGCGACTTCCAACGGGCGTCGAAGTTCACGACCTGGGCGTACACGGTCGCGAGGAACCTCTGCATCGACCACGCGCGCAAGGCCGCGCTGCGCAGGCACCCCTCGCTCGAGCAGCCCACGTCGTCCGACGACGGCCCGAGCCTCGGGGAGCTGCTCCCCGACACGCGCGCCGCGGTCGACCGCAACGCGATCGGGCGCGAGCTGCAGGCGCGCATCGCAGGCGCGATCGACGCGCTGCCCCACGACCAGCGCGAGGTGTTCCTGATGCGAGAGTACAGCAACCTCCAGTTCAAGGAGATCGCCGAGATCGTCGGGGCCCCGGAAAACACCGTGAAGTCCCGCATGCGCTATGCTCTGGAGCGCCTTCAAGAAGCCCTCGCCGAATACGAGGATTACGCCAGGGCGCTGGGTTGACCGACATGGATTGCGAAGCCTGCAACAGCCTGCTGCTCGATCACCTCTACGAGGAGCTCGACGAGGTGCGCGCGGCCGCCGTGCGCAAGCACCTCGATGGTTGCGCGTCGTGCAGCGCCTCGCTCGAGCGCCTCTCGCGCGGACGCCACGCGGCGCGCTCGCTCCGCCCCGTCGAGGCCCCGCTCCCGAGCGCGGCGCTCCTCGAGGCCATCCAGGCCGCGGCGATCGCCAACGCTCGCCCCCGCGCCGAGGGCGCCGCCTCCGTCACCCCTGTCGTCCCGATCGACTCGCGCTCGCGCATCCCGCGATGGCTCCGCCGCGTCGGCGAGGTCGCCATGCGCCGTCAGGTCGCGATGGCCGCGGTCTTTCTGCTCATGATCGGCTTCGGCCTGAGCTACCACCAGCTCCAGGCCCCCACGCGGCCCATCCAGACGAGCGACGAGCCGAGCGCGCAGGTGATCCCCGCGACCGAGCTCCCCGCGCCCGAGGCCACCGCGGCCCGCAGCGAGTCGTCGGCCCCCAGCCACCGCGCGCAGAGCAACCGCGTGGCCGCCGCAAACGCC
>JBDHVF010000012.1:0-28580 GCA_039809605.1 Polyangiales bacterium
CCGAGGCCGTGACCCTGCGCTCGGCCGAGTTCGAAGAGGCGTTGCAGAAGGTGCCGCAGAGCGTGTTCCGCGCGCCGTCGATGCCGGGCCCGATGCGCCCCGCTCACGAGATGCCGCGCCCGATGCCCGCGGTGAGCACGCCCGCGCAGCCCACGCCCGCGGCGCCTCCCCGCAACGCCGCCGACGACCACCCGACCGAGGTGAACGCCGTCACCGGCCCCGATGCCCAGATGCTCGACGCCGTGGTCACCGCGCAGCGCCCGCCGCCCACGTTCGGCGCGGGCGCCGCCGAGTCGATGCGCCCGCCGATGCAGCCACAGGCTCCGGCCTTCACGCCGCCGCCCGTCGCGCCGATGCCCGTCGCGCCGATGCCCGTCTCGTACCCGAACCCGCAGCGCGCCATCGTGCTCGCCGTGGCGATCGGCGTCGTCGTGGGCCTCGGGGGCGCCGTCGTGCTGCTGATGTTTACGCGCTGACGGGCGCGGGCTCCTCGCCGAGCACCACGTTGTCGATGAGGCGCGTCGTGCCCACGCGCACTGCCACGGCGAGCACCGCGCGCTGGTCGGGCGCGAGCGTCGGGGGGAGCTCCGCGAGGTCGATCGGGTCGCGCAGGTCGGCGTAGTCGATCGAGTCGGTCTGCGCCGCGAGGCGCTCGGAGACGATCGCGCGCAGGCGGTCGACGGAGCGCTCGCCGCGATCGTACGCGCGCACCGCGAGGGTGAGGGCCTCGGGCACCGCGCGCGCCCGCTCGCGGTCGGCGGGCGAGAGGTAGCGGTTGCGAGAGCTCATGGCGAGGCCGTCGGGCTCGCGCACCGTCGGGTGCCCCACGACCTCGACGGGCATGAAGAGGTCGCGCGCCATGCGGTCGAGCAGGCGCCACTGCTGGTAGTCCTTGCGGCCGAAGACCGCCACGCAGGGCGACGCGAGCGAGAAGAGCCGCGCCACCACCGTCGCCACGCCCTCGAAGTGACCCGGCCGGTGCGGGCCGCAGAAGGGAGCCGCCACGCCCGGCACGCGCACGCGCGTCTGGTCGCCGGGGGGGTACATGTCCTCGGCCGAGGGGGCGAACACCACGTCGACGCCCGCCTCGGCGCAGCGCGCGACGTCGGCGTCGAGCTCGCGCGGGTACTTCGCGAAGTCCTCGTGGGGGCCGAACTGCGTGGGGTTGACGAAGATCGACACGGCCACGAGACCGTGGTCTCCCACGCGGCGGCGAGCCTCGCGGGCGAGCGTGAGGTGGCCTTCGTGAAGGGCTCCCATCGTGGGCACGAAGCCCACGCGGCGGCCCTCGCGGCGCGCGCGGTCGCAGCGCGCCCGAAACGCCTCGGGCGCGCGGATCACCTCGGGCGAGGTCACTGCGTGGGACCGTACGAGGGCGTGGCGTCGGTGAGCCTGACGACGTTCACGGGCGGCGTGTTCGTCTGGAGCCCGAACGAGTGCTCGGGGCCGGGGAACTCTCCGTTGCGCACCTCGTCGACGTAGGCGCGCGTCGCCTCGACGCCGCGCTTGAAGAAGTCTTCGAAGCGCTTGACGAACTTCGGCTTCATCGCGTCGTTGAGCCCGAGCAGGTCGTACGACACCAGGATCTGCCCGTCGCACCCGACGCCCGCGCCGATGCCGATGGTGGGCACCTCGACGGCGTGCGTGATGCGCTCGGCGAGCGGCGCGGGCACGCCCTCGATCACCAGCGCGTAGGCGCCCGCGTCGGCGATGGCGATGGCGTCTTCGAGGATCGCCTCGGCCGCGTCGCCCGTGCGCCCCTGCACCTTGAAGCCGCCCATCGCGTGCACGCGCTGAGGCAGGAGCCCCACGTGACCGAGCACGGGGATGCCCATGCGCACCATGGCGCGCACCACGTCGGCGACCTCTTTACCGCCCTCGAGCTTGATCGACTCGAAGCAGCCCTCTTTCATCATGCGACCGGCGTTGGCGAGGGCCTCGGAGGTGCCCGTCTGGTAGCTCATGAAGGGCATGTCGCCGATGAGGTGGGCGCGCTGCGTGCCGCGGGCGACGGCGCGGCCGTGGTAGATGATCTCGTCGACGGTCACGGGGATGGTGCTCGTGCCGCCCTGGATGACCATCCCCAGGGAGTCGCCCACCAGCATCGCGTCGACGCCCGCCGCGTCGAGCATGCGGGCGAAGGTGGCGTCGTACGCCGTGACCATCGCGATCTTCTCGCCGCGACCCGCGGAGGCCTTGCGCGCGCGGAGCTCGGGCACGGTGATCTTGCCGGCCATGGGAACCCGATTTGTCTTTCCGAGGTCGCGGCCCGCGAAGTGCGGGTCCACGCCTGCGAGCGGGACCGTACCACGGAGCCGCGCCGCTGGGCAGCGGTGCCAGGGAGCCGTGATTTCAGCGCTCGAACGAGAGGCCGCGGGGGTCGCGGTCGGCCGCGTCGGCGAGGGCGCGCACCACGCGCTCGGCGTAGCCCGCGACGGCGGCGAGGCCGCGGTAGTTGAGCGTGGGCGGGTCGTCGGCGGGCCGGTGATACACGTCGTGCAGCCCCGTGAAGAGGAACACCGCGGGCACGCGCGCGTCGGTGAACGACATGTGATCGCTCGCGCCCCACGAGCCGCGAGAGGGCTCCCACGGGCGCGCGTCGAAGCCGTAGCCCTCGTTCGCCGCGCTCACGATGCCCGGCAGCGCGGGCGCCGTCTCGCGCGACTCGACGAAGAGGCGGCAGTCTCGCAGGCGGCCGACCATGTCCATGTTCACCATCGCGGTCACGTCGGCGAGCGCGGGCGGGCGGTGCGAGACCATCCAGCGCGAGCCCACGAGGCCCTCTTCTTCCGCGGAGAACCACGCGAAGGCCACGTCGCGCGAGGCTGGTCTCTGGGCGACGCGGCGCGCGACCTCGAGCACCGCCGACGTGCCCGAGGCGTTGTCGTCGGCGCCGTTGTAGATGCCGTACACGCCCGGCGAGAGCGAGCCCCAGCCCCCGCGCCCGATGTGGTCGTAGTGCGCGCCCACCACGATCACCGGGCGATGTGACGGCGCGCCCGCGTCTCCGTTCGACCGCGCGCGCACCACGCCCACGATGTTCGACACGGTGACGTGACGCCGCCGCGTGGCGGTGACGACGCGCGCGCTCGCCCCGGCGATGCGCGTCGGGCGCACCTCGGAGGTCTCGGCGACGAGGGAAGACTCGGGTCGGCCGAGCAGCCACGCGCCCACGGCGCGCGTCACACGCACCACGGGGATGCCGTTGCCCGGCGGGGGGATGAACGTCTCGACGGGCTCGGCCGGGTCGAGCTCGACCTCGATGAGCCCCACGGCGCCGTGGGAGCGGGCCGCGCGCACCTTGCCCGCGAGGCTCCCGACGATGTGCGCGCGGTCGAGGCGCGCGACGGCCGCGGGGTCCGTCGGCCGCGGCGGGCCCGAGAGCACCACGGCGATGCGGCCGCGCACGAGGGCGCCGCTGGCGAAGTCGTTCCAGCGCGCCTCGCGGGACTCGAGGCCGTGGCCCGCGTAGACGAGCGCGCCCACCGCGCGGCCGTCGCCGCTGGAGGGCGGCGCCTGCGCGACGCGAAAGTCCGCGCCCATCGCGAGCGCGCGCGTGGACCCGTTGGCGCGGAGGAGCACCGACGACGACGGCGCGGCCTCGACGCCGTACTCGACGCTGAAGGGCTGGCGGAAGCCGTCGGTGCCCGCGGGCTCGACGCCGAGCTCGGTGAGCCTGCGGATGATGTGCTCCGCGGCCGCGTCGAGGCCCGCGGTGCCGGGCTCGCGCCCGCCGAGCGCGTCGCTCGCGAGGTAGGCCACGTCGCGCGTGAGCCGCGCCACGGTGGCGTCGTCGGCGACCTCGCAGCGCTGCGGCGCCTGCTGCGCGTGGGCGGCCCCGAGCGCGAGCGTGAGGGCGAGCGCGAGCGCGGGCCTCACGACAGGGCGTCGGGCGAGATCGACCCGTTGACGGGCATCTCGTCGGGCTGGCCCTGGAGCGCGAGCGGCGCCTCGATCGAGGGGCGGTACTCGCGCTCGAACTGGTCGAGCTCCTGCGCCACCGTGCGCAGCATCGCGCGGCGCTCGTGGAAGGGCAGGAAGGCGCTCTTGAACCCGTTGAGGATGATCTGCTTGATCGCGGGCCACGGCACGCCGAGGCGCGTGTGCACGAGGTAGAGCTCCTTGCTCACGGTGGTGTCGGTGATCAGCCGGTTGTCGGTGTTCACCGTCACCCGCACGCCGAGGTCGTAGTAGAACTTCAGCGGGTGGTTCGAGATGTCGCGCACCGCGCCCGTCTGCACGTTGCTCGACGGGCAGCACTCGAGCGGGATGCGGTGGTCGATCACGTAGTGCAAGAGGTCGCCGTCCTCGCGCAGCCGCACGCCGTGGCCGATGCGGTGCGCGCCGCACACGTGGATCGCCTGGCGGATCGAGTCGGGCCCGTAGGCCTCGCCCGCGTGGATCGTGCTGTTGATGTTGTTGTTGCGAATGAGCTGAAAGGCGTCGCGGTGGTGCTTGGCCGGGTGGTCGTACTCGGCGCCCGCGAGGTCGAAGCCCACCACGCCGCGGTTCTTGTAGGCCACGGCGAGCTCTGCCATGTCGAGCGAGCGCTCGGGCGAGATGTTGCGGATGCCGCAGATGATCACGTTGGCGTGGATGCCGTGCTCGTCTTGCGCCGCGCGGAGCCCCTCGAGCACGGCCTCGACGACGGTGGTGAGCGCGAGGCCCTTGCGGGTGTGCAGCATGGGCGAGTAGCGCACCTCCATGTAGCGCACGCCGTCGGCCGCGGCGTCGACGCCGAGCTCGTACGCGGTGCGACGCAGCGCCGACGCGGTCTGGAGCACGCGCAGCGTCACGTCGAAGGCCTTGAGGTACTCGTTGAGCGAGCCGGTGTTGCGCCCGAGGTTCATCGCCTCGGCGAGGCCCTCGGGCGTGCTCGCGGGCAGCTCGATGTTGTCCTCGCGGGCGAGGTCGAAGATGGTCTCGAGGCGAAGCGATCCGTCGAGGTGAACGTGAAGGTCGGTCTTGGGAAGCCTGCGGATGGCTTCGATGGTCAGTGCCGTCATGGCGGGAGACTACACCACGCACCCGGGACCGTCGCGAAACTGGCGCCCGCGCCCGCGGCCCTGCTAGGGCCACGGGCTCCATGAGCATCCCGCTGAACCCCGCCCAGAAGGCCGCCGTGGAGCACGGCGCCGGGCCCGCGCTGGTGCTCGCCGGCGCCGGCAGCGGCAAGACCCGGGTCATCACCCAGCGCATCGGGCGCTTGATCGACCAGGGCACGCCCCCGCGCGCCATCACCGCGCTCACCTTCACCAACAAGGCCGCCGAGGAGATGCACGAGCGCCTCGTGGCCCTCTGCGGCGAGTCGGGCAAGGACGTCTGGATCTCGACCTTCCACTCGCTCGGCGGGGAGATCGTGCGCCAGTCGATGCCCAGGGGCGAGGCCTTCGTCGTCTACGACGGGGCCGACACCGCGGGCCTGGTGCGCGAGATCATGAGGGACTTCAAGACCCCCGACCGGCGCTTCGACGTGGGGGCCATCATCGCGCGCATCTCGCACGCCAAGAACGCGATGTGCTCGCCCGAGGAGCTCGCCGCGCAGGACCCCGACACCGAGTACGACGAGATCGCGCAGTGGGTCTTCCCCCGCTACGAGAGCGCGCTCAAGCGCCTGCGCGCGCTCGACTTCGACGACCTGATCCTCTGGCCCTTGAAGAGGCTCATGGAGGACGAGGCCACGCGCGAGCAGTGGCGCCGCAAGATCCGGTACATGCTCGTCGACGAGTTTCAGGACACCAACCGCGCGCAGCTGCTTCTGGTGAAGTCGCTCGTGGGCGAGCGGGGCAACGTGTTCTGCGTGGGCGACGACGACCAGTCGATCTACGGCTGGCGCGGGGCCGACATCGCCAACGTGATCGATTTTCCCAAGCACTTTCCCGGCGCGAAGATCATGGCGCTCGAGCAGAACTACCGCTCGCGCAAGCCCGTGCTCGACGTCTCCAACGCCGTGATGGAGGGGCAGGTCAGGGCCTTTCCCAAGCGCCTCTTCACCGACAAGGCGGGCGGGCCGCCGGTGAAGATCGTGGAGTGCGACTCGAGCGAGGGCGAGGTGAAGTTCGTCGTCGACGGCATCACGAAGCTCGTGAACCAGGGCTACCGCAAGCGCGAGATCGGCGTGCTCTACCGCTCCAACGTGCTCTCGCGCAGCGTCGAGGAGGCGCTGCGGCTCGCGGCGATCCCGTACCGCCTCATCGGCGGCAACTCGGTCTACGAGCGCCGCGAGGTCAAGGACCTCATCGCGTACCTGCGCGTCTCGCTGCACCCGCAGGACGAGATCGCCGTGCGCCGCGTGGTCAACTACCCCGCGCGCGGCGTCGGCGACGCCACCCTCGCGCGCCTCGAGCGCTTCGCCCTCGCCCGCGGCGTCACGCTCTACCAGGCCGTCGAGCGCGCCGGCGAGATCGACGACATCCCCGCGCACACGAAGGAGGCCCTGCGGTCGTTCACGAGCGTGGTGCGCGCGGCGAAGGAGCGCATCCACGCGGGGGCTCCGCTGCTCGACGTGGCGAGGCAGGTGGCGGCGGCGATCAAGCTCAAGGAGGACATCGTCGCCGCGGGCCCGACCGCCGTGGCCGCGGCCAAGCGCTGGACCAACGTCGAGATGCTCTACCGCACGCTCGAGAAGAGCGACGCGAAGACGCCCGGCGAGGCGAGCCAGGTGCTCACGCGGCTCACCCTGCGCTTCGCCGACGAGGAGGAGGAGGACGGCGAGCGCGTGACGCTGAGCACCCTGCACGGCTCCAAGGGCCTGGAGTTCGGCACGGTGTACTTCATCGGCTGCGACGAGGGGATCATCCCCCACTCGCGCACCGAGAACCCCAAGGCCACCGACGTGCTCGCGACCATCAACGCGGGCGAGGAGCGGCGGCTCTTCTACGTGGGCGTCACGCGCGCCAAGGAGCAGCTCTACCTCGTGCGCGCCCGCACGCGCTCGGGCAAGGGGCCGCCGAGGGCCACGACGCCGTCGCGCTTCCTCACCCTGCACGGGCTGCCGCCGGGCACGCTCGAGAAGATGTCGTACGACTCGCAGGCGCCGCTCCCGCCCGAGGAGATCGCCGCGCAGGCGAGGAAGTTCCGCGAGGCCCTCGCGGCGCTGAAGAAGCCGAAGTGATCGCCGGGTGACACCGCCGGGCCCCGTTGGGTACTCTCCGCGCCCCCCATGACCGCCACCGCGCCGACGCATGCCGTGACCGCCCTCACGATCGCAGGGAGCGACTCGTCGGGGGGGGCAGGTCTACAAGCCGACCTGCGCGCGTTCGAAGCCCTCGGCGTGCACGGCGCCAGCGTGGTGACGGTGGTGACCGCGCAGGGCACGCGGGGCGTTCGCAAGGTCGACCCGCTGCGCGCCGAGCTCGTGCGCGCGCAGCTCGACGCGGTGTTCGAAGACGTTCCGCCGCGCGCGGTGAAGACGGGCGCGCTCGGCAACGCCGCGGTGGTCGAGATCGTGGCCGACGCGCTGCGCACCAAGGCCCCGCCGCACCTCGTGATCGACCCCGTGGTCAACCCCACGCTCGGCCGCGCGCTGCTCGACGACTCGGGCTTCGCGGCCTTCGTGCGCGAGCTCGTTCCGATGGCGACGCTCATCGTGCCCAACCGCGACGAGGCCGGCCGCCTCGCGGGCCGCCAGGTGCGCACGCTCGCGCAGGCGAAGAGCGCGTGCAAGGCCATCGCGAACCTCGGCGCGCGCGCGGTGTTGCTCAAGGGCGGCCACTTCACGGGCGCCGAGTCGGTCGACCTCTTCTACGAGAACGGCGAGCTCTCGGAGCTGCGCTCGCCGCGCCTCGCGGTGCCGCCGATGCACGGCCTGGGGTGTACGCTGTCGGCCCTCGTCGCGGCGCTGCTCGCGCGCGGAGAGCCCCTGCGCGCGGCGGTCACGCGCGCCCACGCGATCGTGCACAAGGCGCTCGAGCACCCGCGCTCGATCGGCGAGGGCCTCGCGCTGCCGGGGTGGCTCGGCGAGGCCGTGCGCGCGACGGAGCCCGACGCCACGCCCGCGATCTGACGCGAGCCGTCGGCGTGGCGGTCGTGCGGGTGATGCGAGCGTCGGGGTCGCGCGTCCGCGCGGGTGGTGCGGGCGTTGGGGGTGCGCGTCCGCGCGGGTGGTGCGGGCGTTGGGGGTGCGCGTCCGCGCGGGTGGAGCGGGCGTTGGGGGCGCGCGTCCGCGCGGGGGGTGCGGGCGTTGGGGATCGCGCATCCGCGCGGGGAATGAGGGCGTAGGGGTTGCTCAAACCCGGCGTCGAGCCGCCGGGCTGTGCAGGGATGCGGCCCCTTCGGGGCGCAAGGCAGGGAGATGGGCCTCTCCGAGATCGCACGGCGACGTGAGAGAGGCGTCGTCGAATGGCGATGTCGTGCGTTCGAGCGCGGGGATGGTCGTTCCGCGCCGGTGGTGCTCGCGTTGCGAGCGCACGTAACGGATCACGTCGTCGAGGGCGCGCGGTTGCACCGCGAACGCGCCATAGCCCGTCTGCCATCGGAACCGGCGCCCGAAGGTCTTGTGCATCACGCGCGAGGAGGCCGTCTTCGCCACGGAGACGAGCGACGAGATGCTGCACGCGGGGTGCATCCACAAGAGCATGTGAATGTGGTCCTCGACGCCGCCGACCGCGAGGACGTGGCAGCGCTTTCGTCGGGTCTCGTCGACCAATTGCTCTTGAACCGCCGCCTCGACGTCGCGCGTGATGAACGCGTTGCGTCGCGACGTCGCCCACACCAGATGCACATGCACGCGCGAGAGAAACGACGACATGCACGCTCATCGGCCCGCACACCCCGATGGTTGCGTGAAATCGACGCGGTCTCGTCGTTCGCAGGGGACATCCCCTGTCTTGCGCCCCGAAGGGGCCGCATCCCTGCACAGCCCGGCGGCTCGACGCCGGGTTTGAGCAACCCCTACGCCCTCATTCCACGCGCGGATGCGCGATCCCCAACGCCCGCATTCCACGCGCGGATGCGCGATCCCCAACGCCCGCATTCCACGCGCGGATGCGCATCCCCAACGCCCGCACCACCCGCGCGGATGCGCATCCCCAACGTCCGCATCACCCACGCGGACGCGCACCCCCAACGTCCACACCACCCGCGCGGAGGCTCGCTCGGCGCCTGAATGGGCCATTTCGAGGTGGAACATCGCCGCCTGGGCGACGAGTCGGTGCCGGACGTGGGCGCGGGGTGCGAACCTGGCGATCGAACCGCGACGCGCCTACCGCCCCTTCACGTGTTCGAACGCGTCGAGGTTCGCGCCGCGCACGCTCCACGCGCGGCCGAAGCCCTGCACGAGCGACGCGCTCCCGTCGACCGCCGCGAGCTCGACGAAGTGAAAGTCCGCGAGGCCCAGCAGCGTCTCGGCCACGGGGAACTTCGCGCGGTACGCGCTCTCGACGCCGAGCGCCTGCGCCTCGTCGCGTGAGACGAAGCGCGCGGTGGACTTCGCCATCACGCGGGCGAGGGCGTGGTTGCTCCTCGGGTCTCCCTCGCGCGGCGCCTCGCTCACCATCCACGCGCAGCGCGCGTCGCGGCGCAGCGCGCCCGTGTGCGGGGCGAGGTCGCTCAGGAGCAGGTAGAGCCGCACCGGGTCGCGCAGCGCGACGAAGGGCGCGAGCGAGACGGCCGGGGCGCCTTCGTCGAGCGTCGCGAGGCTCAGCACGGCCGACTCTTCGAGCAGCGCGCGGAGCGCTTCGGCGGGGGTACCCATCGGCGATTGCTTGTAGGCGATGAGGCGTTGCGATTCAATCCGCCGCCATGCGAACCCGGCTCCTCGTCACCGTCACGGTCCTCGGCGCACTCGGGTGCACCGACTCCGCGAGCACCAGCAACCCCCCGCCCGTCGACGCGAGGCCCGACGGCGCGGCCGACGCGACGGCCGACGCGGCGCCCGACGTGAGCGTCGAGGGCATCCCCGCGCCCGTGGCCGCGCACCCGACGACGTCACCGCCCGACCGGGTGATGGGCCTCGACGGCCCGGTCGACGTCGTCTACGACGCGATGGGCTGGCCGCACATCTACGCCACGAGCCTGCGCGACGCCGCGCTGGTGCAGGGCTACGTGATGGCGCGCGATCGCATGCCGCAGATGGAGATGCTCCGCCGCGTGGCCTCGGGCACGCTCGCCGAGCGCTTCGGCGCGCTCGTGTCGAACTCGTCGCTCGTCGACCGCGACCTCGCGGCCAGGGTGCTGGGCCTGCGCCGCGCGGCGACCGAGATGTGGGCCGCCACGCCGCCGGGGCGCGAGCGCACGCTGCTCGAGTACTACGCCCGCGGCGTCAACCGCTACCTCGGCGAGGTGCGCGACGGCGCCGTCTCGCTCCCGTCGGAGACGGCCCTGGTGATCGACCAGAGCACGCCCGACTGGGACCCCGTCGACTCGCTCGTGATCGGCCGCTACCAGTCGTACTCGCTCTCGTACGACGCCAACGACGACATCGAGAGCTCGCTGCTGGCCGAGCGCGCCGCGCGCGTGTTCGGCATGGCCGACGCCGCGATGCAGCCCGCCCGCGCCGCGCGACGGGGCTTTCTCGCCGACGCCGTGCGCTGGGCGCCGCAGTCGCCCGTGGCCGTGGTGCCCGACTTCCTCCCGAGGCCCATGGGCATGATGAGCACGTACCGCCCCGACGTCGAGCGCCCCTCGATCGGCGCGCGGCTCGCGGGCTCCACCGCGAGCTTCCGTCGGCTCTCGCGTGAGCTCGCGGAGTTCTGGGGCGACGAGAGCCGCGGCAGCAACAACTGGGTCGTGCACCCGTCGGCGTCGACGACGGGCCACGCGCTGCTCGCCAACGACCCGCACCTCTCGCTCACCTCGCCCGCGATCTGGTGGGGCAGCCACCTCACCGTCACCCGCGGCGCCGACGCGCTCGACGTGGCGGGCACGACCTTCCCGGGCATCCCCGGCGTGATCATCGGGTTCACGCCGCGCCTCGCGTGGGGCGTCACCACCGCGGGCTACGACGTGACCGACGTGTACGCCGAGACGGTCACCCCGGGCTCGAACGGCCAGCCCGACACCGTGCGCTTCAACGGCATGCAGGTGCCCATCGTCGTGCGCGAAGAGGCCGTGAACACCGGCGCGGGCATGTACATGGCCCGCTTCGAGTACGTGCCGCACCACGGGCCGATCATCCCCGAGATCCGCAACGGCAGGCTCGTGCCGCGCACCGGCACGCGCGCCCTCTCGATCAAGTGGACGGGCCACCAGCCCACCACCGAGCTCCAGGCGTTCTTCGGGCTCGCGTACGCGCGCACGGCGGCCGAGGGCAAGGCCGCGGTCGACGCCTTCGGCGTGGGCGCGCAGAACTTCGTCATCGCCGACGTCGACGGCAACGTCGAGTACTCGAGCCACGCGAACATCCCCATCCGCGCCGCGGGCGCGCTCACGTGGTCGCCTACGCGCCCCGAGGGCACGCACCCGTGCGCCATCCTCCCTGGCACGGGCGAGGCCGAGTGGACGGGCAACGTGGCGAACAACAACATCCCGCAGGCCACGCTCTCGGCGACGCGCCCGGTGCTCGCGACGGCCAACAACGACCAGGCGGGCGTGACCTTCGACGGCAACCCCTTCGACTCGCCCGTGTACCTCGGGTGCTACTACCCCTCGGGCTGGCGCGCCGAGCGCATCACCACGCGCCTGCGCGCCCTCAACAACCACGTCACGCTCGACGACATGAAGTCGATCCAGGCCGACGCGCAGGTCGAGGCCGGCGCGCGCTTCAGGCCCTTTCTCATGCAGGCCATGCAGCGGCTCGAGATGGAGTGGGCCACGCCCGGCTCGCAACGCGACCTCGCGGCCCTCGCGACGAGCGCGCGCCCCCGCCAGGAGCGCCTGCGCGACGCCGCGCGGCGCATCATGGAGTGGTCGCTCGACAGCCCGTCGGGCTTCGAGATGGGCGCGACCGACGCGCAGCGGCGCGACTCGGTGGCGACCACGCTCTTTCACGCGTGGTTGGGCCAGGTGGTGCGCAACGCCTTCGACGACGAGCTCGCGGCGCTCAACGAGGGGCAGAGCGACGGTGTGGGCATCGACAGGCTGCGCGTGGCCCTCTACCTGCTCGAGCACCCCATGGACGCGAGCACCCGCGACATGAGCACCAGCCAGAGCGTGCTCTGGGACGACATGACCACCGCGGACGTGAGCGAGACGCGGGACCTCATCCTGGCGCGCGCGCTCGACCGCGCGCTCACGGGGCTCGAGATGGCGTACGGCACGGCCGACTTGGGCATGTGGCTCTGGGGGCGGTTCCACACGGTGCAGTTCGAGAGCATCGTGCCGGGCCCCGGCGAGGCCCTGTCGATCCCGCGCGACGGCGACACGACGTTCCCGCGGGGCTTTCCGCGGCACGGGGGCATCGACGTGGTCGACGCGGCGAACTTCGGCCTCGGGGGGTTCAACTTCTCGTTCGGCTCGGGCGCCTCGCAGCGCTTCGTCGTCGAGCTCGACCCCGCGGGGCCGCGCGCGTTCAACGCCATCCCCGGCGGCCAGACGATGGTGCGCGACGACAGGCACTTCCGCGACGGCGCCGAGCTCTGGCGCCAGAACCAGTACCACCCCGTGCCCATCGCCGCGGCCGACGTGGTGCGCGCCGCCGAGCGCCACCTGCGCTTCGTGCCGTAGCCCCCTACGCCTTCGAAGACCCCGCGCGCGCGGCGATCTCCTCGGCCGCCGTGGCGAGGTCTTCGATCGCGGTGGCCTTGTCGCCGTGCAGGTACGCGCGCAGGCCGTAGGCCGCCGTGAGCGCGAGCGAGATGTTCACCCCGCGCTCGCTCAGGGCGCCGGCCACGTCGGCGTTCTTGAGCAGCGCGTCGAGGTCGTCGAACACGTCGTCGAGCTCCTGAAGGCCCTTGCGCGCGGCGTCGTCGGAGGCTGCCATCGGTCCCTCATCCCTCCAGGAGCTTCGCGAGCACGCGGTCGAGGGCCTTCGGGTCGGCGCGTCCGCCCGTGGCCTTCATCACCTCGCCCTTGAAGTAGCCCGCGAGTCCCTTCTTGCCCGCGCGGTACGCCTCGACCTGCTTCGCGTTCGCGTCGAGCACCTTGCGGCACACGGCCTCGATGGCGCCCTCGTCGGTGAGCACCCTCCACCCGTTGCGCTCGATGATCGCGTCGGCCGCGTCCGCGGTGCCCGCCATCTGGGCGTAGACGTCCTTGGCGAGCTTGCCCGAGATGGTGCCGTCGTCGACGCGCGCGAAGAGCCCCGCGAGCTGGTCGACCGTGACCGGGAAGCGCGCCGCGAGGCCGTCGCTCGCGAAGCCCGTCTTCACCGCGTTGCACACCCAGTTGGCCGCGCGCTTCGCGTCGCCCGTGCGCGCCGCGAGGGCTTCGAAGAAGTCCGCGAGGGCGGGGTGCTCGGTGAGCACGCGCGCGTCGGCCTCGGTGAGCCCCATGGAGGCAACGTAGCGCGCGCGGCGCGCGGCCGGCAGCGCGGGCAGCGACGCGCGGGTCTCTTCGACGAAGCGTTCCGTGAGCGCCAGCGGCGGAAGGTCGGGCTCGGGGAAGTACCGGTAGTCGTCGCTGCCCTCCTTCTTGCGGAGCACGTTGCAGCGGCCCTCGACGTCGTCCCATGTCTTGGTCACCTGCTCGACGCGCCCGCCCGCGGAGACGAGCGCGATCTGGTGGGCGACCTCCCACTCGATCGCCTTCTGCACGAAGCGAAACGAGTTGACGTTCTTGATCTCGACGCGCGTGCCGAACGTGTCGCTCCCGCGCGGGCGCACCGACACGTTGGCGTCGCAGCGGAACGAGCCCGCCTCGAGGTTGCCGTCGTTGACGCCCACGAACATCAGCGCCGCGCGGAGCTGGCGGAGGTACTCCGCGGCCTCCGCGGCCGAGCGGATGTCGGGCCTGCCCACGATCTCGAGGAGCGGCACGCCCGCGCGGTTCAGGTCCACGAGTGACACGCCGCGGGCGCCCGCGCCGCCGTGGATGTTCTTGCCGGCGTCCTCTTCCATGTGGGCGCGCTGGATGCGCACGGTGCGAACGGAGCCGTCGGGCATCGGGACGTCGAGCGAGCCGTTCTCGCAGAGGGGCTCGTCGTACTGGCTGATCTGATAGCCCTTGGGGAGGTCGGGGTAGAAGTAGTTCTTTCGCGCGAAGCGGCTCTGGAGACGGATCGAGCAGCCGAGGGCGAGGCCCGCGCGCACGGCCATGGCGACGGCCTCGCGGTTGAGCGAGGGGAGCGCGCCGGGCAGGCCCAGGCACGTCGGGCACACGTGGGTGTTGGGCGGCGCGCCGAACGCCGCCGGGCAGCGGCAGAAGACCTTGGTGCGCGTGCGGAGCTGCGCGTGCACCTCGAGGCCGATCACGGGCTCGTACTCGGTCGTGGCCATGAAGGCCGCGGAGGATAGTGCCTCGCGGGCGCGGTGGGCAACGACCCGAGAGGCTGTCAGAGCCCGCCGCTGCTGGGGAAGAGCATGCCGCAGCGGCGCTGCGCGTCGGCGTCGTAGCCGCCCATGGGGAGCGTGGGCGGGGTCATGAAGGGCGGGTGCTCGAAGTCGAACATGTCCATCGGGGGCGTGGCGTTGGCGTCGCGCCCGGTCATGGCCGCGAGGCCGAAGCGGGCCTCGATGAAGCGCAGCACGCTCGCGTGGTCGTAGACGGTGTGCGAGACGTAGCCCCGCTTCGCGTACGGCGACACGACGATGAAGGGCACGCGGAAGCCGTAGCGACGGAAGCTCCCGTCGGCCGTGGGCATGAAGCGGTTGTCGAAGGGCGCGTGGTCGTCGGGGGCGCAGGCCTCGGGCGGGGGCACGTGGTCGGCGAAGCCGCCGTGCTCGTCGTAGTTGATGAAGAGCGCGCTCGACGACCACGCGGGCGAGGCCATGAGGGCCCTCACGATGCCCTCGACGAAGCGCTCGCCCGACTGGGGCGTGCCGGGGGGGTGCTCGTCCTGGCGGGTCTCTCCGGTGCCCTGGTAGCGCGGCTCGATGAACGCGAACGCGGGGAGGTCGCCCGAGCGCAGGTCGGCCATGAGCTGCGTGTGGTTGCGGTAGTGCTCGCGCGTCTCGGTGCGCACGATGCCGTACCAGGGGAAGAGCGCCGTGAGCCGCAGGTCGCCCGCGTAGTCGCGCCACTCGTAGCCCGCCTCGTCGAGCCTGCGGAGGATGTGCATCGCGGGCGCGTCGGCCGTGTCTCCCCCGTAGGGCGCGTTGTACGTGAAGCCGAACGACGTGGCGGCGAGCATGTAGTAGCGGTTGGGCCAGGTGGGGCCCATCACCGACGCGAAGTAGTGGTCGCCGATCGCGAAGGTGCGCGCGAGGCCGTAGTAGAACGGGATGTCGGCCTCGTCGAAGTAGCCCATGGCGCGCTCGCCCATGGGGTTGTTGGTGGTCACGAAGCCGTCGTTGCGGCCGTTGTTCCACTGGTGGAACGAGCCCTCCCACTCGTGGTTGGTGTCGCGCACGCAGAGCTGGGTCTCGTGGTAGCGGGGCACGGGCGTGCCGTCGGCGCGAGGGTTCGACCAGCCCTCGGGGGGCGCCTCGACGTCCGTCACACCGCGCGCGCGGAGCTGCGAGAAGTAGTGGTCGAACGAGCGGTTCTCCATCATCACCACGAGCACGTGGCGAATGGGGATCGCGTCGCCGAGGGGCACCTCGCGGCCGAGCGTCTCCGCGGGCCACGCGCCCGTGCGGAACGCGCACGACCGGCGCTGCGTCGCGAGGTCGGCCTCGCTCATGGTGCGGGGCACGTCGGGCGGGCGCGTGTAGTCGGCGGGCACGTCGTCGGGCGCGTCGGGCGCGTCGAGCGAGGCCGCGTCGCTCATGGGCACGTCGCCGGGGGTGTTGGTCGGCGGCAGCGAGTCGCCCTCGCACGCCGCGAGCGCGAAGGGCAGAAGGGCAAGCGCGGAGAGGCACCGGAAGGTCATGGCGGCGCGAGAGTAACACCCCCGCGCGCGGGAGGTGTGACCGCCGTCATGCGCCGCCGGGACGTTGCGTGCCCGGCGCGAGATGGAGTACCCACACGGGCGCCCACGTCCCTCCAGCCCCGAGGTCCACCGCCGTGTTCACGCCCGCTCCGCCCGCGCCCGAGGCGCTCCACAAGCTCGCTGTCGACACCATCAAGTTCCTCTCGATCGACGCCGTCGAGGCGGCGAAGAGCGGGCACCCCGGCCTGCCGATGGGCGCGGCGGACTTCGCGTTCATCCTCTGGTCGCGCTACCTCAAGCACGACCCGCGCGACCCCCACTGGCCCGACCGCGACCGCTTCATCCTCTCGGCGGGCCACGGCTCGATGCTGCTCTATTCGCTCCTGCACCTGAGCGGCTACGACCTCTCGCTCGACGAGATCAAACACTTTCGCCAGTGGGGCTCGAAGACGCCGGGGCACCCCGAGGTGCACCTCACGCCGGGCGTCGAGGTGACCACGGGGCCGCTCGGCCAGGGCTTCGTCAACGGCGTGGGCATGGGCCTCGCGGCCAAGATGGCCGCCGCGCGCTTCCCCGGCCTCTTCTCGCACCGCATCTGGGCGCTCGTCTCCGACGGAGACATGCAGGAGGGCGTCACCCACGAGGCCGCCTCGCTCGCGGGCCACCTCGGTCTCGACAACCTGATCTATGTCTACGACGACAACAAGGTCACGCTCGACGGCCCGCTCGACGAGTCGATGAGCGAAGACGTCGGCAAGCGCTTCGAAGCCTACGGCTGGCACGTGATGCACGTGAACGGTCACGACGCCGCCGAGGTGAGCGCCGCGTACGACCGCGCCGTCGCGGGCACGGGCAGGCCCACGCTCATCTGCGCGCGCACGGTCATCGGCCACGGCGCGCCCGGCAAGGAGGGCACGCACAAGGCCCACGGCGAGCCGCTCGGCAAGGAGACCGCCCTCGCCACGAAGCGCGCCGCGGGGTGGCCCGAGGACAAGACCTTCTACGTGCCCGACGAGGTGCGCGAGCTCTTCCGCGCGCGCGCCGACGAGCTCGCGAAGGCGCACGACGGGTGGAGGGAGCACGAGTCGCGCTGGCTCTCGGAGCACGCGGACAAGGCCGCCCTCTACCGCGCGCTGCGCGAGCGTACGGTGCCGAATGACCTCGCCCACGAGCTCGCGGCCGTGGCCCCGAAGGAGACCGACGCGACGCGCTCGCTCGCGGGCTCGATCATGCAGCGGGCGGCGGCGCTGATCCCCTCGCTCGTGGGCGGCGACGCCGACCTCGGGGGCTCGACCAAGACGGCCATCAAAGACTCGCCCAAGGTGCTGCGCGGACACTTCGAAGGTCGCAACCTGCGCTTCGGCATCCGCGAGCACGCGATGGGCGCGGTGGCGAACGGCATGGCGCTCTACGGGATGTTCATCCCGTTCACGGCGACCTTCCTCACGTTCAGCGACTACATGCGCCCGGCGATCCGGCTCGCGGCGCTGTCGGAGATCCCGGTCGTGCACGTGTTCACGCACGACTCGATCTTTCTCGGCGAGGACGGTCCCACGCACCAGTCGGTCGAGCACGTGAGCGCGCTGCGGCTCATTCCGAACGTGCACGTGTGGCGACCGGCCGACGGGGTCGAGTGCGCGGCGGCGTGGGCGTCGGCGTGCGCGCGCCGCGACGGCCCGACGGAGCTGGTCTTCACGCGCCAGAAGGTCGACTCGCTCGCGGCCCACTCCGTCGACGACGCGACGCGCGGCGGGTACGTGCTCGTGCGCGAGGAGGGCGGCGACCCCGAGGTGACCTTCATCGCCACGGGCAGCGAGGTGGGCCTGGCGGTGAGCGCCGCGAAGGCGCTCGCGGCCGAGGGCAGGCGCGTGCGCGTGGTCTCGATGCCGTGCATGGAGGTCTTCGCCGCGCAGCCCGAGGCGTACCGCGCGTCGGTGCTGCCCGCGAAGGGGCGCCGCGTGTCGATCGAGGCCGGGCGCACCGACCTCTGGCGCGCGTGGGTGGGCCCCGACGGGCTCACCATCGGGGTCGACCGCTTCGGCGCCAGCGCGCCCGCGCCCGTGCTCGCGGAGAAGTACGGGCTCACCCCCGACGCCGTGCTCGCGCGCGTCAGGGCCTGGAAGTAGCCCCGTCGCCGCGAGCGCGCGTCGCTTGCCCGCGCGGCGCGTCCGTGCGCAACTGCGCCGCGCGGAAAGGAGCCTCGATGTCGCACGCGCTCCGTGAGACCGAGTATCGGCTTCTGGTGGAGTACTCGCCCGTGATGGTCTGGCGGTCGGGCCTCGACGCGAAGTGCGACTACTTCAACGACACATGGCTCCAGTTCACCGGCCGCACGCTCGCGCAGGAGGCGGGCGACGGCTGGGCCGAGGGCGTTCACGCCGACGACTTCGACCGCTGCGTGCGCCACTACCTCGACCACTTCGAGCGCCGCGAGAGCTTCGAGATGGAGTACCGCCTCCGCCGTCACGACGGCGTGTACCGGTGGATCTTCGACCGCGGCGTGCCCTTCTACGACGACGCGGGCGCGTTCCAGGGGTTCATCGGGAGCTGCGTCGACGTGGACGACCGCCGGCGCGCGCAGGAGGAGCGCGAGCACCGGGACGCCGAGCGGCTCCGGCTGGCGCATGACTTCGAGCGGCGGATCCTCGCGATCGTCGGCCACGACATCCGCAACCCGCTGAGCGTCATCCAGATGACGGCGCGGCACCTCACGCAGGTCGCGAGCGAGATCGAGTCGGTCACGCGCGACGCCGAGCGCGTGATGCGCAGCGCCGCGCGGATCCAGAACATCGTGGGCGACCTGCTCGACCTGTCGCGCGAGCGCGAGGGCGAGGGCATCGCCGTCACGCCCGCGCCGACCGACCTCAAGTCGATCTGCCAGCAGGTGCTCGACGAGCTCGAGGCCACCGCCAGGGGCCGCGCGATCCAGTTCGACTGCGACGCAGACGGCGCGGGGCTGTGGGACCCCGACCGGGTGCTCCAGGCCGTCTCGAACCTCGCCACGAACGCGGTCAAGCACGGCGCCCCGGGCTGCCCCATCTGCGTGCGCGTCACGGGCGACGCGGAGCGGGCCGAGGTCTCCGTCCACAACGCGGGCGCGATCCCGCCGACGCTGCTCGCGACGATCTTCGAGCCGTTCCGATCGGGCAGCACGCAGGGCCGGCGCGGCGACGGCCTCGGCCTGGGGCTGTTCATCGCCCGGGCGATCGCGCGGGCGCACCACGGCACGCTCGATGTCGAGTCTTCCCCCGAGCGCGGAACGACCTTCCGGCTGGCGTTGCCGCGTCGGCCGTCGGGCGCATCGGTCGCCGGGTGATCCGACGGCCATCGGCCGCGCGACGGCGTGCGCATCCTGGGCGCGGCGGCCGTCACCGCGCTCGCCGACGTGGCCGCCTCGATCGAGCGTCCACCTTCGACGTGGCGCACGAGTCTGACCCCACGATCCCGAAGATGCCCGTGCTCTCGCTGCGCTCGGCGCTCCGCCGCGGCACGCGCGTGAAGAAGGCCGCGCAGCCCCCCGCACCGCCCGCCGCCCCGCGCTGAACGACGACGTCGAGGGGCGTCACCCGGCGCTCTCGCTCCGCGCTACATCCGCACGGGTGCGGGCGAGAGCCGCTGGAGCGTCGTTCCGTCGCCGAGCTGCCCCGCGTTGTTTGCGCCCCAGCAGCGCACCGTCGTGTCGGCGAGGGCCGCGCAGGTGTGGCGATCGCCGAGCGCCAGGTCGACGACGCCCGAGAGGCCAGGCACCGGCGTCGGCGCGTGCCGCTCCTCGACCGTCCCGTCGCCGAGCTGGCCCGTGACGTTCGCCCCCCAGCAGCGCACCGTGCCGTCGTCCATGCGCGCGCACGTGTGGAAGTCACCCAGCGCGAGCTGCGCGACGCCCCTGAGGCCAGGCACCGCCGCGGGCGTGAGCCGGTCGGTGGTGGTGCCGTCGCCGAGCTGACCGTAGTGGTTGGCGCCCCAGCAGCGCGCCGTGCCGTCGGCCATGCGCGCGCACGCGTGGCCGCCCCCGAGCGCGACCTCGGCGACGTCCGCGAGCCCGGCGACGGGCGCGGGCGTGAGCCGGTCGGTGGTGGTGCCGTCGCCGAGCTGACCGTAGTGGTTGTTGCCCCAGCAGCGCGCCGTGCCGTCGGCCATGCGCGCGCAGGTGAACCCGTACCCGAGCGCGACCTCGGCGACCTCTGTGAGGGCTGGCACGGTCACGGGGGAGACACGCCGCTCGCGCGTCCCGTCGCCGAGCTCGCCGGCGGCGTTGTCGCCCCAGCAGCGCGCCGTGCCGTCGTCCATGCGCGCGCAGGTGTGGTGGGCCCCGCACGCGACGGCCGTGACGCCGGCGAGGCCGGGCACGGTCGCGGGGGCGGCGTGATCGTCGGTCGTGCCGTCGCCCACCTGGCCCGACTCGTTGCGGCCCCAGCAGCGCACCGCGCCGTCGGCCGTGCGCCCGCAGAGGTGGTCGTCCTCGCCGCCGGCGCGCGCGAGCCGGGCCACCGCGGGGAGGCCCGCCACGAGCGTGGGCCTCGGGCGCTGAAGGATGATCGTCGTGCCCTCGACGCTTCGCCCCCAGCAGCGGACGGCCCCGTCGCCCGCGCGCGCGCAGGCGCGGTTCAACCCCGCCGCCACCTCGACGGCGCCCGAGAGCGGCGCGGCGTCGGCGACGGCGTCCACCGACGCGTCGCGCGTCAGGGCCGTCAGGTCGGGCACGCACCCGAGCGTGAGCCCCCACAGCAGCAGACCTCGCATGGCGCGATCGCAACACCGCGCGGTGACCGACGCAAGCGTCGCCGACGCGGGGCACACGGCCGCCGAGGCCGTTGACGCGATGACCCTCGCGTCGCCCCCCTCCGCTGCCACGTTGTCACGGCCGCGCCGCCGCGCGTCGCCGTGAGCCGCGATTCTCCGCGCGGTACGCGCCGTGCTCAGGGCGCGACCCCATGAGCACCACACACGCTTCGAAGCGCGCCCTCGCGGCGCTGTCCACGGCCGTCGTCCTCGCGTCGAGCGCCGCGCTCGCCGACCCGCCGCCGCCCGACGCCCCGCGGTCGATCTACCGCTTCGACGTCTCGGTCACGGGCGTCGAAGAGGGCCCCCGCGCCGCGCCCGCCACGTACACGCTCATCCTCCGCGAGAACCAGATGGGCTCGGCGTCGACGGGGGCGAACATCGCGCTCGGCGCGGCGGGCGGCGCAGGCCCCGCCCCGCGTCAGGACGTGGGCCTCTCGCTGCGCTTCACGTACACGCTGCGCGGCGAGGTGGCGCTGCTCACGGGCTACGTCGAGCTGTCGTCGGTCGAGCCCGCGTCGGGCGGCGGCGCCGTGACGCTCCACCGCGTGCACGTCGACGGCGTCGCGCCCGTGACGCCCGGCACGCCCGCGCTCCTCGGCAGCGTGTACGACCTCTCGACGCGCCGCCGCTACGAGGTCACCGTCACGGCGCGTCGGCTCATGTAGCGCCCGTCGCTCACCAGAGCGCGCGGTGGCGCTCCATCACGCCGAAGCCCTGGCGCAGCTCGATGCCGCCGGGCAGCGTGCCCTCGAAGCGCCCGAAGGGCTGCTCGTACGAAGACCGCACGAGGAGCAGGTCTTCTTCGCGAGACCTCGTCGCCTCGGGGGTGAAGCGCAGCTCGGCCCCCTCGGCGAAGCGCACGCGCGAGAGGTCGTCGGCGAACTCGACGGGGCCGACCTCGCGCGCCACGCCGTTGACCCAGAGCGTGCGCTCGCTGTCGCGCGCGCCGTCGTTCAGGCCCACGATGACGCTCCACGCCACCGCGTCGCCGCGCGCGTCGGTGCCCGCGCCGCCCGACCAGAGCCACCGCGTGTGGCGCGGGTGGTAGCCCGCGTTCTCGTCGACCAGGGCCACGGCCTCGACGGGCCGCGCCTCGCCCGCCACCGTCACGGTGCCGTGCGCGCGGATGCCGCACTGCTTACGGGTCCACGTGTACGCGTCGCCGTCGGGCGAGACCACCTCGAGGCCGGGGCCCTCGTCGAGGGTCACGTCGACGCGCAGGTCGCGCTCGCGCACCGCCACGCGGCCCGGCGAGAGGTCGACGTGCCCGGTGTAGAGCCGCGTGCGCTCGTAGAGCCGCTCGCGCTCGCGGTCCCACACGGCCCAGAACTCCTGGCGCACCGGGCCCACCTCGACCGAGCCCGCGCAGAGCGAGAGCGCCTCGCTCCACACGGAGACGTAGCGCCAGCGCTTGCGCAGCCGGAGGTTGTACACGAGCGGCATGCGCTCGGGCGGCAGCGGCACCGACGAGGGGCGGCCGCGGCCGTCGCCGCGGTAGGCGCGGGGGAGCGTGGGGGCGTGCAGCAGGGTCAGCATGGCGATGGGCTCCGGGTGTGAGGGTGTGGCGCGCCCATGAGCACGCGCCGCGCCGCCCCACGAATCGCGGCGCCCGCGTGGTCGCTGCGCAACCGCCACCCGAACCGCTGCGCCGACGCTGCTCGAACTGCGCCGGGGAGCGCCCGGTCAGCCCTCGACCTGCACGGGGTAGCGCTCGAACCCGCGCACCGTGAAGTTGTGGAGCCGCTCGGGCGTCGCGCCCACGCGCGCGAGGCGTGGCGCGCGGGTGAAGAGCGCGCGCAGCGCGGCCTCGGCCTCGACGCGGCCGAGCGCGGCCCCCACGCAGTAGTGCGCGCCGTGGCCGAACGAGAGGTGCCGCGACGCGCCGGCGCGCCCGGGGTCGAACGCGTCGGGGCGATCGAAGGCCGACGCGTCGCGGTTGGCCGAGCCCATGGCCATCCACACGCGGTCGCCGCGGGCGAGGCGCGCGGCGGCGAGCTCGAGGTCGTCGAGCGCCACGCGCCCCATGCGCTGCACCGGGCTGTCGAAGCGCAGCACCTCGTCGACGGCGGCGCTCCACGGCGCGGCGCCCTGGGCGAGCGGGGCCCGCGCGGCGGGGTGCTCGACGAGGGCGTGCACCGCGTTGCCGATGAGGTTCGTGGTGGTCTCGTGGCCGCCGAAGAGCACCATCACGCACGTCGAGAGGAGCTCCTGCTCGTCGAGCAGGCGGCCGTCCTCCTCGGCGGAGACGAGCGCGCTCACGAGGTCGTCGCCGCGCGCGGCGCGCCGCGCGGAGACGAGGGCGCGAAAGTACTCCTCGGCCTGCCCGACGGCGTCGAGGGCGCGCGCCGCGGCGCCCATCGGGTCCGAGGCGCCTCCCATGAACGCCGCGAGCGCGTCGGACCACGCCTTGAGCCGCTCCTGATCGCCGCGGGGCACGCCGAGCAGCTCGCCGATCACCAGCACGGGCAGCGGCACCGCGAGGTCGGCCATCACGTCGAAGCGCTCTCGGCGCGCGGCCGACTCGACGAGCTCCGCGGCGAGGGCCTCGACGCGCGGGCGGAGCTGCTCGGCGCGCTGCGGCCCGAACGCCCGCTGGATGAGCGCGCGGAGGCGCGTGTGCTCGGGCGCGTCGAGCAGCAGCGTCCAGCGCGCGAGGTGGCGGATCAGGGGCTCGAGGCGCTGGCGCACCTCGGGCGGCATGCGCTGCGCGTAGCCGCCGGCGCGGTTGGCCGACAGCCGCGCGTCGCGAAACGCCGCCACGTTGTCGGCGTAGCGCGCGAGCACCCAGCCGCCCCAGGCGGTCGAGAAGTGCACGGGCGCCTCCGCGCGCAGCCGCGCGTACACGGGGTAGGGGTCCTGGATCGTAGCCGCGGCGCCGAGTTCGAAGGGGTCGCTCATGGTGCCGACGGTGGTCGCCCCGCGGGCGCGCGATGTCAATGGCGCGCCGGGGGCGCGCGCAGCGTCGCGACGGCGACCCCGGCGAGCACCGCGAGGCCGCCCGCGACGGTGCGCGCGGTCAAGGCCTCGGGCGCGACCGCGACGCGCAGCCAGCGCGCGAGCGCGGGGCCGGCGGTGACGGCCATCGCGACGGCGACCACGGGCTGCACGTACACGAACACGCTCACCACCGACGCGGGGGCGCGGGCGAGCGCGAGCGCGTTGGCCGCGTACGCGAACGCCGTGGGCACCAGGAGGATGTACGCCAGCGCCAGGAGCACCGCGGGCGACCACGAGGGCGCCGCGGCGACCGTGTCGCCCAGGCCCAGCGGCAGCGCGAGGAGCAGCGCCGCGTAGAAGGTCCAGCGCACCACCGAGGGGCCGCCGTGGCGCACCACCGCGTCGCGCGCGAGCCCGAGGTAGAGCGCGTACGAGAGGCAGTTGGCGACGATCATCGCGTCGCCCGCGAGGTGCCCGCCGCCGAGCGCGAGCCGCTCGGGTCGCACGACCAGCGCGAGGCCCGCGAGCGACACCGCGGCGCCGAGCGCGAAGCGGGGGCGGTAGGGCTCGCGCCCCGTCGCCATCGTGAACGCGGCGGTGAAGAGCGGGATCGTCGCCATGAGCAGCGTGGCGTTGATCGCCGTCGTGCGCCGCAGGCCCGCGAGAAAGAGCCCCTGGTTCAAGAACACCCCGAGCACCCCCAGGCGCAGCGCGCGGAGCCGCTCGCCCGGCGGCGGGAGCTGCGCCTCGCCGCGCGCGAGCCCCATGAGCGCGAACACGAGCGCGCCCCCGGCCGTGCGCAGCAGCACGAGCGAGCGCCAGGGCACGACGCCCACGGTCACCTTGCCCACGACCGCGAGCGACGCGAAGGCCACCTGCACCAGCAGCAGGAGCGCGAGCACGCGCGGGGGCGTGCGGGGCGGCATCAACGTTGGTGCCGGTCTGCATCGACGTGGATGCGCTCGGGGGAGGGGGTCACTCGCAGTCGCCCCCGAGCTGACACGCGCGTCTGCGGAACCGCGTGGCCATCGCCTCGCTGCGCGGCAGCCCCCCGCGGCCCTCGGAGTACATCCGCGCCAGCCCGCTGCACGCGTTCGGGTGACCGCCGTTGCATCCCCGGCGGTAGATCCGCGCGGCCTCGGCCCGCTCGCGGTCGGTCGTCTCATCGTCGATCGACAGCGCGTCTCCGAGGGTCTCGCACGACTCGGGATCGGCCCGCTGGCAGCCGATGCGCAGCAGGCGCAGCGCTTCGGCGCGGTCCCGACGAACGCCTTCCATGCCGAGCCAGTGGAGCGTCCCGAGCCTGCCGCAGCAGCGGTGGCCGCCGCGGTCACAGGCCGCGCGGTACACCCGCGCCGCCTCCTCGACGCTGCGCCCGACGCCGCTTCCCCTCTCGAACATGGAGCCGCGTATCAGGCAGCCCTCGTCGCTGCCGCCCTCGCACGCGCGCTGATAGAGCCTCATGGCCTCCGCGGGGTCTTCGGTCAGGCCCGCCTGCTGCGCCCCGTTGCCGGGCTCGTAATACTGCCCGAGGTAGACGCACCCATCGGGGTCACCGCCCTCGCATCCCATGCGGTAGAGGCGCACGGCCTCGCGGTAGTCGGCGCTCGCGCCCACGCGGCTCATGTCGTACGCCCGGCCGAGCCTCGTGCAGCTACGGGCGTTGCCCGCGTCGCAGGCTCCGCGCAGAGACGCCACCGACGCGGCCGTGAGCTGGTCGCTCGTCGCGCGGCTCGACGTGGAGGCCATGCACCGAAGGACGTTCCCCTCGGCGCGCTGCGCGTAGCCGGGCGCGCACTCGCAGCGGGTCATGTCGGCCGACGGGCGGCCGCGCGTCAGCGGGCCGCATCGAAGCTCCGCGCGCGGCTGCGCGAGGGCGAGGAGCGGTCGCGAGAGCGCGAGGCCGCACGCGAAGAGCGCCGCGAGGAGCGGCCACGCGCCACGGCGGCGCGAGGGAGGAGTCAGGGGAGCGCTGCTGGGAAGCATCGGGTACCTCGCGCGCGTGGTGGCTGCGCTGCGGAGGATACTGCATCCGATTTCGTCACGGATCGAGGCGGCGACGGCCCTTCTCCTCGCGAGCGCGAACGGCGCGGCGTGAGGCGCGGCGCTCGACGGAGGTGCGATCATGACGAGGAGCGTGAGGGAGCAGAGCGATCGTGTCCGCGCGTCGTGGGTGGTCGTGAGCGCGCTGCTCACCGGGTGCCCGCGCGACGTCGTCGTGGGCGAGAGCATCAACGCCCCGATCGCGACCGGCGACGCGGGCGCGGGCGACGCGGGGTTCGCGGCCGTGACGTGCGAGCGCGATCACCTGCCGAGCCCCGAGGGCGACGTCGTCACCGAGGTCGCCACGCGCGCGGGCCGCACCTGCGTGCTCACGCGGAGGGGGCGCGTGCGCTGCTGGGGCTCGGACGGCTGGTTTCCCAGCGCGCCGGTGCCCGTGCCCGGCCTCGCGTGCGTGCGAACGCTCTCCGACGGCGGCGGCGGCGCCTTCGTCCTCGACGACGGCACCGCGCGCGCGTTCCCCTACCCCCCGCCGCCCCCCTTCACGTATGCATGGGGGCTCGACCCCGTCATCGGCGCGCAGGGCGGGCCCACCGACGTCGTCGGCGTCACGGGCGGCGCGGGGCGCTCGTGCACGTGGCACGGCGACGGCGCCGTTCGCTGCTGGGGCGAGCCCTTCTTCGGTCTCCCCAACGACGCCTCCGTGACCTCGCCCGGCCGCCGGGTGATCCCCGTCCCCACCGTGGTGGAGTCGCTCGTCGACGTGGTGCAGGTCTCGACGAGCACCGACGTCGGGCCCGGCTTCGCGTGCGCGGTGCACCGCGATCACACCGTGAGCTGCCTCGGCGCCAACGGGAACGGCCAGCTCGGCGACGGCACCACGACGCCGCGCGCCGCGTCCGCGCGCGTCGCGGGGCTCACCGACGTCGCCCAGGTCTCGGTCAATCTCAACACCGCGTGCGCGACCCGCAACGACGGCCGCGTGCTGTGCTGGGGGCGCAACGACCGCGGCCAGCTCGGCGCCAACATGTACGTCGACACGAGGCACCCCGTCGAGGTGCCCGGCGTCGTCGACGCGACGCAGGTCGCGGTGGGCCACCTCCACGTGTGCGCGCGCACGCTCCGCGGCACCGTGCTGTGCTGGGGCAACAACGAGTACGGCGAGCTCGGCGACGGCACCACGACGGGGCGGGCCGCGGCCGTCGAGGTGCCCGGCCTCGGCGATGTGACGCAGGTCACGGCGGGGCCGAAGCACACCTGCGCGCTCTCGGCCGACGGCGCCGTGCGATGCTGGGGCTCCGGCATCGACGCGCTGCCCGGCGGTAGCGGACGCATCCTGAGCCCGAGCCTCGTCACGTTCTGACCGCCGCGCGCCGAGGACGCGGCGGCGTGTGATAGGGTCCTCGCGCGGCATGATCGACGGACGGGTCGTATGCGTCGCGGTGCCCCTGGCGCTCCTCTCCGCGAGCACCGCGGCGGCGCAACCTCGCGGCCCGCTCTCGCTCACATGGGACGCGCCCGCCGGGTGCCCCACGCGCGACGAGGTCATCGCCGCCGTCGAGCGCCTGCGCCCGCACGCGTTTCAACGGCCCGCGACCCACCCCGTCGTCGCCGAGGGGAGGGTCTCCCCCGACGGCGCGCGCTGGTCGCTCTCGCTCACCACCCGCGCCGCCGACGGAGCCGGCACGCGCGCCCTCACGGCCGACACCTGCGCCGAGGCCGCCGACGCCGCCGCCGTGGTGCTCGCGCTCGCGATCGACCCCACGTCGCGGCGCGCGCCTCCGTCTCCGCCCGAACCCGCTGCGCCCGCGGCGCGCCCCGACGACGGGCCGCGTTTCGTGACGCGCGTCCACGGCGCGCTCGACCTGGGCACCCTTCCGGCTCCCGCGCCGGGGCTCGGCGCCAGCGCGGGCTTCGTGTGGCGGTGGCTGCGTGTGGAGCTCGGCGCGACGTGGTTCCCCTCGCAGCGCGCGCCGGGGGCGGGCGGCGTGAGCAGCGACGTGGGCCTCGTCTCGGGCGAGCTGCGCGCGTGCGCGACCCCGCTTCGAATCGGGCGCGTCGCGGCGGGGGCGTGCGCGGGGCTCGCGGGCGGCGCGATGTACGCCGAGGGCGTCGGCTTCGACCGCAACCGCGACGGCCTCACGCCGTGGTGGTCGTCGCTCGCGGGGCTGATCGTGCGCGTCGCTCTCACGCGCGCGCTCACGGTGACGGCGCTGGCCGAGGCGGGCGTCACGCTCGGCGACCCGCGCTTCGTCGCCGGCGACGGCGCCGTGCTCCACCGCCCGTCGCGCGTCACCGCGAGGGGCACGGCGGGCGTCGAGCTGCGACTCCCGTGACGTTCCCGAAATGGATCGCCGCTCGCGCGGCCATCGCCCCGTCGATGATCTCGAACGCCGCGCCACTCCCCCGAGCGGCCGTCACCGAGGAGGCCCCGCCGAACGCCCCGGCGCGCGCGGCCGACTTCGAAGCCTGCTACGAGGCCCAGTTCGATTTCGTCTCGCGGAGCCTGCGCCACCTCGGCGTCCACGACGCGAGCCTCGACGACGCCGCGCAGGAGGTCTTTCTCGTCGTGCACCGCCGCCTCGCGGCCTTCGATCACGCGGTGTCGATCCGGACGTGGCTCTTCGCGATCGCCGTCAACGTCGCGCGCGACCACCGCCGCGCGCTGCGCCGCAAGGGGGGGCACGCGCCGCTGCCCGACGACCTCGTCGACGCGTCGCCGGGGCCCCACGACGCCCTCGCGCGCACCGAGGCGTTGCGGCTCGGCGAGCGGCTCCTCGCGACGCTCGACGAGGACCGGCGGGTGGTGTTCCTGATGGTCGACTACGAGCAGATGTCCGTCCCCGAGGTCGCGGCGGCGCTGGGGGTCAACGTCAACACGATCTACTCGCGGCTGCGCGCGGCGCGCATCGATTTCGACGCCGCGCTGGCCCGTCACCGCGCGAGGTCCCGATGAGCGAACTCTCCGACGAGGCGCGCGCGCTCCTCCGCGACATGCGCCGCGAGGACCTCC
>JBDHVF010000013.1:0-27817 GCA_039809605.1 Polyangiales bacterium
GCGCAGAAGACCACCGCGGCGACGAGCGCCACGGCGAGCGCCCGCGCGCAAGCGAGCGCTGCCCCCGCGGCGCCGCCGCGATGGACCTCGTGTACGCCCCCGCGCTCACCGCGTGGATGGACGCCGCCGACCGCGCGGGCCTGCGCGTGCTCGCGGGCGCGGGCGCCGAGATGCTCGCGCGCCAGGGCGCCGCCGCGCTGCGCCACTGGACGAAGCGCGAGCCGCCGCTCGACGTGCTGCGCGCGGCGCTGGGGCTGTAGATGGCGCGCTGGGAGCTCGCCGTCGCGCTCGACCCGTCGTCGCCCGTGGCCCTCTTCGAACAGATCGCGCGGGCCGTGCGAGACGACATCGCGCGCGGACGTCTCTCCCCCGGCCAGCGGTTGCCGGGCAGCCGCGCGCTGGCCGCGACGCTCGGCGTACACCGCAACACGACCCTCGCGGCGTACGAGGCGCTCGTCGCCGAGGCGTGGCTCCGCACGCGGCCCGCGGGCGGAACCTTCGTGGCCGACGCGGCCCCCGTGGTCACGCCGCGCCGCTTCGCCGAAGCGGTCGACACGCCTCGCGACGCGCCCGGCTTCGACCTCGCGCCTGGGTCCATGCCCGAGGGGCCAGAGCCTCCGCGCGGCGTGATCGCCCTCTCCGACGGCACGCCCGACCTGCGGCTCTTGCCGCGCGCGGCGATCGCGCAGGCGTGGCGCCGCGCGCTCGGGTCGTCGAGGGCGCCGCTCTCGTACGGCGAGCCGCGGGGGGAGCGCGCGCTGCGCAGGGCCGTGGCCGCGATGGTGTCGCAAACGCGCGCCGTGCCCGCCGACGAGGACCGCGTGCTCATCACCCGCGGCAGCCAGATGGCGCTCGACCTCGCGGCGCGCGCGCTGCTGTCACCGGGCGACGTGGTGGCCGTCGAGGCGCTCGGCTACGCCCCCGCGTGGCGCGCGTTCGAACGGGCCGGCGCGCGGCTCGCGGCGCTGCCGGTCGACCGCGAGGGCGCCTCGGTCGACGCGCTCGAGGCCCTTCTGGCGCGGGGCTCCGTGCGCGCGGTGTACCTCACGCCTCACCACCAGTACCCGACCACCGTGGCGCTCTCGCCCGCGCGGCGCCTGCGCCTGCTCGCGCTCGCCGCGCGCCACCGCGTCGCGGTGCTCGAAGACGACTACGACCACGAGTTCCACTACGAGGCTGCGCCCATCGTGCCGCTGGCGAGCGCCGACCGGCACGGCGTGGTGATCTACCTCGGGACGCTCTCGAAGATCCTGGCGCCGGGCCTCCGCACGGGCTTCGTGGTGGCGCCGCGCGCGGTGATCGACCGCCTCGCCGCCGAGCGCGCCGTGAGCGACCGGCAGGGCGACCGCGTGACCGAGCTCGCCCTCGCCGACCTCTTCGACGACGGCGCCGTGCAGCGCCACGTGCGCCGCGCGCGCAGGGTCTACGCCGCGCGCCGCGACGCCTGCGCCGAGGCGCTCTCGCGACACCTCGGCGACCGCGTGCGCTTCGCCCTGCCCGACGGAGGGCTCTCGCTCTGGGTCGAGGCGCCCGATGTCGACGTCGACGCGTGGGCCGCGGCGGCGCTCGCGCGGGGCGTCTCCGTGCGCACGGGGCGGCTGCACCGGCTCGACGGCGCTCCGTCGCCGCACCTGCGCGTGGGCTACGGGCAGCGCAACGAGCGCGAGACCGACGCGGCCCTCGCCACGCTCGCCGCGGCGATGCCGCGCGCTCGTAGTTGACAATCGCCCGCGCGCCGTGCCATCGAACCACCTCCGCGGCGCGCGCCGCGAGGCCCTCGTAGCTCAGTGGATAGAGCAGCGGCTTCCTAAGCCGAAGGTCACAGGTTCAAGTCCTGTCGGGGGCGCCCTGGAAACAAGGGGTTTCGAAGGCACCGGACGCTCGGCGTGGGTTGTCGAGTGCGCGCCTCAGCCTCGGCGATCGCGCGTGGTGAGGCGCGATCGGGCGGACGCTCCGCCGAGTTGCCCCACGCTGCGGGAGGCGACGCCGCGCCGCCGCCCCTCGAACGAGTCTCCCGTCGGATGAGCGCGACCTCCTCACGGGTTCATGGAGGGCGGTGCCATGACGACCTCCATCTGCCTCGGGCGCGCGAGCTTGGACGCAGCGTCCCTCGTACGCGACCACCCTCCTCGCTTCAAGCACCCGAACAAGCGCCTCGTGTACGAGCGCGTGATGACCGCGGGACCTCCCCGCGGGACGATCACGTACTCGCGCTGGGCCGAGCCCCCGTGGCCCGCCGCGCTCCCCGACGCGGAGCCCCGCGTGACGGTGCGCGAGGACGTGTTCGGCTACGAGCCCCCGGCGGAGGGCGTGACGGCCTGGTACCTCAACTTCGCGCACACCCTGCTGTTCGTGGCGTACGGCGGCCCGCTACTCGCGCAGGACGAGCTCCAGGTGCTCGAGCACCCCGCGCTCGGGTCGATCCGCGAGGCGCTGGCGGGCACGGCCGACCCGGGGCTGCGCCCCGTCACGCGCGAGGACGGGCGCGCGACCCCGGTGCTGCTCGCGGGCGTGGAGCGACGCTGCGCGCTCGCGACGGACGTCGACCTCGACGCGGGGCGGCCCCTCGGGCTCTACGGCAACCGCTTCGCGAAGGCGAGCGCCGACACCGTGCTGAGGTCGCTGCGGGTGCTCGCTCCCCCCACGCGGAGCAACATCCTCGCGATGGAGGCACCCCCCGGCGGCGCGGGGCCCTACACGCGCGGCGACATCGAGCGGGCGCTGCTCACGGCCTACGCGGGCTTCGCCGCGGCGCGCGCGGAGTCGCAGGCGATGTCCCCCGCGTCGACCGTGGCGGTGCACACGGGCCACTGGGGCACGGGCGCGTACGGTGGCGACCGGGTGCTCATGGCGGCCGTGCAGCTCCTGGCCGCGCGCATGGCGGGCGTCGACGAGCTGGTGTTCCACACGGTGTCGCCGGAGGGAACGCCGCCGGTGCGCGAGGCGCTCGGCCACGTAGCGGCCCTCGGGCAGAGCGGGCGCGACGTTCCCTCGATCGTCGACGCGCTCGACGCGATGGGCTTCGCGTGGGGGAGCGGCGACGGCAACTGAGCGACGTGTGGTTGCCCACGGGCACGATCGCGGCCCGCTGTGACCGCGCCCGTCGATTCTCTTCGCGGCGCCCTCTCCGCTGTCGACGACGGCGCCCCGTTGCACCTATCCTCGCGCTGCCGGAGGGCCACGACGATGCAGCGCGAGGTCGAGATCATCCTCATGAGGCAGCTCGCGAGCTACCTCGCGATGCCCATCTTCATCGTCGACCCGGCGGGCAACCTGCTCTTCTACAATGAGCCCGCCGAGGCCCTGCTCGGCTGCCGCTTCGAAGAGACGGGCGAGCTCCCCGCGGGCCAGTGGGGCAACCTCTTCAAGCCCACCGACCACGCGGGCAACGCCCTCGACGGCGACGAGCTGCCGCTCGTGGTCGCGCTGCGCACGCGGCACCCGGCGCACCGCGACTTCTGGATCGTCGGGCTCGACGGGCAGCGGCGGCACCTCAAGGTCACGGCGTTTCCGCTCGTGGGGCAGGCGTCGCGCTTCCTCGGCGCCGTGGCGCTCTTCTGGGAAGGCGACACCCGATGAGGGTCAAGCTCTGGGGCACGCGCGGCTCGCTCCCGACCCCGGGGCCCGACACCTCGCGCTTCGGCGGCAACACGTCGTGCGTCGAGGTGCGCGCCGACGACGGCAGCGTGCTCGTGCTCGACGCGGGCACGGGCATCCGCAACCTCGGGCGCACCATCCCCGGCACCGCGAGGCGCGTCGACCTGCTCATCTCGCACCTGCACATGGACCACATCCAGGGCATGGGCTTCTTCGCGCCCTTCTACGTGCCAGGGCTCGAGGTGCACATCTGGGGGCCCGCGTCGCCGCTCGAGACCCTCCGCGCGAGGCTCGGGCGGTACATGTCCCCGCCGCTCTTCCCGGTGCGCCTGCGCGACCTGCCCTGCAACCTCACCGTCCACGAGGTTCCGAGCGGCACGATGACCATCGGCCCCTTCACCGTCGAGGCCTCGCTGGTGTGTCACCCGGGGCCCACGGTGGGCTTTCGCATCCGCGAGGGCGGCCGCACGCTCGCGTACCTGCCCGACCACGAGCCCGCCCTCGGCGTGCGCGGCCCGCTGCTCGCGCAGGGGTGGACCTCGGGCGCCTCGCTCGCCGCCGACGCCGACCTGCTCATCCACGACGCGCAGTACACCGAGGCCCAGTACGACGAGCGCGTGGGCTGGGGGCACACCACCTTCGAACGCGCCGTCGAGTTCGCGGGGCTCTCCCGCGCGCGGCGCCTCGTGCTCTTTCACCACGACCCCGACCACGACGACGCCACGCTCGCGAGCCTCGTGTCGAGCCTCGTCAAGAGCGCACGCCCCGCCATGCCCGTCTCCGCGGGCTTCGAAGGCGAGGTCTTCGACCTCTAGGAGACACATCGTGCTTCGCCGCGCAGCCCCGCTCCTCGTCGCGCTCGCGTGCGCGTGCGAGTCGTCGTCGCAGCCCGACGCCGCCGCGCCCGACGCGCCCCTCGACGCGATGACCGACGCGGCGAGCGACGCGCCCGTGGTCACCTCCGACGTGTCGTCCGACGCACCCGTCGACGCGGGCCCGCCTCCCCCGCCGGGCTCCACCGAGGCGCTGCTCGTGGAGGTGTGCGCCGGGCGGCCGCGGCGCGGCGAGGCGGCGGCGTACGCGTACTCCACCGCGCCCATGATGATCTCCGGCGCGCTGCGCAACATGCGCCCCGGCGACCTCGAGGCCGTGCACCTCGTCGTCGAGCGCCCCGTGCGCATCGAGCGCCTCTGGATGATGTTCCGCGGCATGGCGGGCGGCCACGCGCGCGTGCGCGTCACCGACGACTACGGCCGCTCGAACCCCGACACCGACCACGACCTCGTCGCGCCCATCGAGGTCGACTACGCGAGCAACGACCCCGTCGAGCTCGCGCTGCCCGCGCCCCTCGACCTGCACCCCGCGCGGCACGCCTGGGTCGTCGTCGAGCACGTGACCGAGCCCATGGGCCTCGCCGTCGCGGCCTCGCGCGGCGGCAGCTTTCACTCGTACGTCTACAGCGAGTGGCAGATCGAGCAGCTCACGGCGATGGGGGGCGACGCGGCGACCTTCCGCTGGGTGCAGGTCGCGGGCATGGGCGGCGCCGCCCTCGAGTACGCCGTCGAGGCCCGCGGACAGTGGATCTGCGATCGCCAGGGGGCCCCATGGTTCAGCGACGCCACGCGCGCCTCGGGCCTCACGGGCACCACCAACCAGACCAGCGTCGTCGACGTCGACCGCGACGGCTGGGACGACCTCGTCGGCACGCGCACCGTCACCATGGGGATGACGTCGTCCGACTCGCTCCAGGCGTGGCGCAGCCGTCACGACGGCACCTACGAAGACATCTCTTCGCGCACCGGCCTCGACCGGGCCACGGGGCGCATGGCCCTCTGGGGCGACTTCGACGGCGACGGAGACGTGGACGTCTACGCCGGCGTCTACCGCGACGGCCGCGGCCCCTTCGACCCGCCCTCTCAGTCACGCGTGTGGGTGCAGGGCCCCGACGGCCGCTTCACGATGCGCGACGACGCGATGGAGCCCGCAGGGCCCACGGCCGCGGGCTCGGTGGGCGACTGCGACAACGACGGCCACGTCGACCTCTTCGTGGGCCAGTGGCTCCGCGAGTACCCGCGCAACCCCGCGCCCGACTTCGTCCTCAGGGGCCTCGGCATGGGGCGCTTCGAGAACGCCACGGTGGCCTCGGGGCTGCCCCCCCGCGGCGACAACAAGCCCACCTACGGCGTGACCTTCGTCGACTGGGACAACGACGGCGACCGCGACGTCTTCGTCGCCAACTACGGCGGCAACGCCAACGACGCGTGGCGCAACGACGGCCGCTGCCACCTCACCAACGTCGCGGGCGACCTCGGCAGCGCGGGCGACGACGACGGCTCGCCGGGCACCTCGTTCGGCTACGCCTTCGGCGACTACGACAACGACGGCGACCTCGACGCGTACGAGACCAACATCGCCCACCCCCGCTACGACCAGAGCGGCGTGAACACCGACCACTCGCGGCTCCTCCGCAACGCGGGCGCGCCCGACTACCACTTCGAAACCGTCACGGGCGAGGCGGGCGTGCTCTTCACCGAGGGCGAGATCTCGAGCGCGTGGGGCGACTACGACAACGACGGCGACCTCGACCTCTACGTCGCCATCACGTACCCCTTCGAGTTCTCGCGGCTCTACCGCAACGACGAGGGGCGGCGCCTCACCGACGTGACGTACCTCGCGGGCGTCTCGACCGAGCTCAACGGCCGCGCCGTGTGGCTCGACGTCGACCGCGACGGGCGCCTCGACCTCGTCACCGCCCCCGGCGGCAACTGGACGCTCTTTCACAACGACCTTCGCAACGGCAACCACTGGATGTCGGTGCGCGTCGAGCAGCCCACGGGCGACACCGCGGCCCTCGGCGCGAGGATCACCGTGCGCGACTCGGCGGGCGTCACGCGCATCCGCGAGGTCGACGGGGGAAGCGGCACGTGGGGGACGCAGCCTCCGCTCACGCAGCACGTGGGCCTCGGCGCGGCGGGCGGGCCCGTGCGCGTGACGGTGCGCTGGCCCGACGGCATGCGCGACGACTACGACGGGCTCATGCCCGATCGCGCCTGGCGCATCACGCGCGGCGCGCAGCCGGTCGAGCTGCGCTGAGTCAGTAGCCCGCGGGGTGCGGCTTGCGCAGGCCCGTCGCGCGGAACCACCGCAGGGCCGTGTTGCGCGCCTGCCAGGGGAGCATGTACCAGGGCTTCCACGCGATCGCCTGGAGGTTGCGGGCGAGCGTCTCGCGCGGGGTCATCACGGCGCGCGCCGAGAGGTCGACGGCGACGCCCTGCTCGCGGCACACCGCGAGGCCGTAGGGCTCCCAGCGGCCCGCCACGACGCCGCCGTAGTAGTCGAGCGCGTACTCCCAGGTCGAGTAGAAGCCCCGCTCGAACGCGTCGGCGCGGCGCGCGCCGAGCACCTCGAACTGCCACGGGTTCTCCTCGTCGCGCAGCACCGCGAGCAGGTCCTCCTTGCGCCAGAAGGCCGCCTGGAGCGACGTGCGGTAGGGCGCGCCGAGGGCGATCTCGCCCACGTCTTCGAAGCGCGCGAGCGCGAGGTCGGGCGGCGGCATGGGCACCAGCCGCAGGTACGCCGCGTCGAGGCGCTCGAAGTCGTGGAGCAGCCCCTGGATGCGCCCGGTGTTCACCCGCGAGCGGAAGAAGAAATCGTCGAGGATGATCAGCACGATGGGCGACTCGATGCGCTCGAGCATCGCGCGCACGCCGCGCGACCACGTGATGTCGTCGCCGATGGTGAGCGGGATCGCCCCGCCCTCGTCGCACGCCGCGTGGTTGCTGCCCACGTACACGGGCCACGGGCAGTCGGGCCAGTGGCGCCTGAGGAGGGTCATGAAGGGCCTCCACAGGTCGCGGTAGCGGTCGCACGAGGGGACGAGGATCGACACGGGTGCCATCGCTGCGATCGGTTGCCAGACCTCGGCGAGAGTTTCAACCCGCGTCGACGACTTCGACCGCGCGAGGCCCCACGAGCACCTCGCCCGAGAGGGCCCAGAGCCTGTATCTTCCAGGCATTCGCAGCGTCTCGGCGGCGAGCGGGCGCAGGTCGACGGCGAAGAAGCCTCGCGCCACGTCCCCCGGCGACGCGGGCCCGTACACCGGCACGTCGAGGCGCACCACGGCGGGCTCGTCGGGCCGCTCGGCGGTGATCACCAGGGTGACGGGCACGACGGCCGTGGCGTCGCGGTCGCCCACGTCGACCCAGCCCGCGTTGGAGAGCCTGCCGAAGCGGTCGAGGTGCGCGTCGAAGGGCTTGACCACCTCGCGCGCGAGGAGCGGCAGCGCGAAGCTGCCGCGCACCACGAGCCCGTCGCCCGGCCCGACGCGCGCGGGCGCCTCGAGCGCGACGCCCGTGACCGAAGGGGCGGGCGGCGAGTCGGCGCGCGCGCGGTACGAGGGCAGCGCGTCGCGCGCGCTCGCCGGGGGGAACACCGCGCGGGGGTATCCGGGGCTCCTGTGGCGTGCGATGAACTCGGCCACCGCGGGGTCGGTCACGGGCGCGTCTTCGAGGCGCACCACGACGGTGTTCGAGCGCTCGTCGTCGGCGACGAGCGTCACGCGCAGCGTGCCCGCGCGCCAGGGCAATGACGGGACGCGCTCGCGCAGGCTCGCGCAGAAGAAATCGGTCATCACCGCGTCGAGAAAGGGCTCGGTCTCGCCGCCGCTGTCGGCGTCGGCCACGGGGATCGTGGGCTCCTCTTCGACCACGGGCACGGGCTCCTTCCACGCGAAGGCGCGCGCGGCGAAGACCTCGTTCGACTCGGCGCGCGCGACCACCAGCACCGCGCGCTCGCGGAAGTGGTAGCCCAGCCCCGCGGAGGTGAGCTCCCTGCGCGCGCCCGCCACGGGCGCGTCGTCGCGCAGGTCGAGGCGCACCGACGACGGCCCGTCGAGCGCCAGGCCCATCAGCCCCTCGACGGCGAGCCGGTCGAGCGCGCCCTCGCGGTCGCGGAAGGGGTCCACCCAGAAGTCCTCGTCGCTCACGCCGAGCACGCCCATGTCGTTCACACCCCTCGTCGCTACGTGATGCTGCGCAGGTCTTCGGCCGTGACGAAGGGCGAGCAGCGCGCGCAGAACTCCACGGGCCGCGCGCTCGCGCCCTCGCCGTACATCACGCAGGTGCAGTCGCTACGCCCACCGAGCGAGCCGGTGCCGTCGTAGAGCGCCTGCGGGAGCCCGTCGGCGCAGTGGTTGCCCGAGTGCCCGCGCCCCGCGTACTTGCGCCCGTGGTCGGCGGCCGAGAGCCCCGGCGGCACGCTGTAGAGCACCTCTTTCATCGTGTGCCCGAGCTCGTGGAGCATCGTGCCGTTCATGCCCTTGTCTCCCCCCTCGCTCGCGTGGCGCGTGCGAATGAGCTGCTTGTTCTGCACGGCCTCGCCGTTGTAGGTGCCGAGCGAGTAGTACACGTCGATCGAGACCTGCACCGTGGCGCCCGCGTCGACGAGCGTCGCCGCCGCGGCGGGCAGCTTCACGGTCACCACGTTCTTTCGCTGCCGCCAGTTCACGTCGACGTGGTCGTCGGGTATCGCGCCGCTCTTGCCCGCGTTGGGGCCGCTGGCGTCGAGCGTCCTCCACTTCGCGTTGCGCCACCCATTGCCCCCGTCTTGAAAGGCCATCTCGAGCACCTGGCCCCCGGTGCTCGCGGCGTTGAAGCGCGCGCCGTAGACCTCCGTCGCGCCGCCGGGCGGGAACTTGATCTTCGCCGTGGTCTTCGTGACGCTGACGCTGGCGAGGTTGGTGAGCTGCGCGTTGCCGGTGCCCCCGTCGAACTGCGCGTGGCACACGAGCACGTGCACCCCCACGGGGTTGTGCGTGTCGACGAACTTCGCGTGAAAGAAGCCCTTGTTGTGGTCGCCGATGTTCACGCAGCGGCCCGAGAGGTTGGCGCTCACCATCGCGCCGTCGAACCACGAGCCCGCGGGCGCCGCGGGGGCGTCGCCCTCGGCGAAGGTCAGCGACTTGTACTTCTCGTACTTCACCTTCGCCTTCTCGAGCCCGCCCGTCATGAACGACAGGTCGGGCGTCGCGAGCCCCGACGGCAGCGTGAGCTGGTAGAAGAGCTTGCGCCAGTTGACGAACTGGATCGTCGCGTCGCTCGCCGCGTCGGTCGAGCCGATGGAGAGCTCGCACGTGTCTCCGCCCGCGTAGCCGAGCTCCAGCTTGAACTTCGCGGGCTCTCCGCGCGGGCCGAGCTTGACCTTCGCGGTGTACTCCTTGCCGTCGGGCGTGTGCGCGACCTCGAGCGCGTCGCGCAGCGAGGGAAGCGGCGAGTTGCGCTTGCTCTGTCGCCCGAACTTCGCCTTGATGAAGATCACGTCGCCCTCGTGGCCCACGCGGTCGTCGGGGGCGCGCGCGGTGTCTCCCTCGGCGCCGACCTTCACCACCACGAGCGAGCCCTTCGCGTCGCGCCCCTCGTCGGCGGTGGCGAGGTTCACGATCTGCTCGACGGCCTTGCCGGTCTTCTTCGGCGCGACGAACTCGGCCTTGAACCTTCGCACGGCCTTGAAGATGCGCTTGCGGCCGCGGCCGACGACCCACTCCTTGATCTCGCCGGGGGGCTCGGCGGCGATGGTGAAGGGCGCGGGCTTCTTCAGGTAGACGATGCACTCGCCCTCGAGGTCGGTGAGCGTGAGGTCGTCGCCGCCCGCCTGCTTCGCGCGCAGCTTGAAGTGCTGAAAGGGCTTGAGGTCCGTCGCGCGCAGCGCCGCGAGGTGCACCCACCGCGGCCAGACCTTGTAGCGCTCGGCGATGTTGTACTCGCGGCCCTCGATCTCCATCTTGAACGTGAGGGTGTAGTCGTCGTCGTTGTCGGGCACGTCGGGCGCCGTCCACGGCAGCTCGCACTTCCCGTCGACCAGCGGGGCGCTCGGCGCGGCGAAGGGTTGGCCGTTCTTGAAGACCTTGAACGTGGCGCTCCTGGCGCTCTTGTGCCCCGAGAGGATCTGCCCCCGGAACGTGATCACGCTCTTCTCGAAGATGTCGGTGGGCATCGTCGGGTGCAGCTCCGTCAGACGGGCGCGAGACGGTCTTCGGGCACGAGGGCGATGGTCTCGGGGCCCGCGACCACGGGGCCCGAGAAGGCCCAGAGGTGGTAGGTGCCGCCCGCGCGAGGAAAGCCCGGCAGGTCGAAGAGGTCGAGCGCGAACCAGCCCGTGACCGTGTCGCCCACGGCCAGGGGCGCGTCGCGCGAGGGGAGCACGGCGGTGAACGTCCACGGCTCGGTGAGCGCTGCCCCCGTGAGCACGAAGGTCACGGGCACGAGCGCGGCCACGGGCGCCTGCGGGCGATCGACGGAGGCGCGTCGCACGGTCGCCTCGTCGTCGTCGACGCGCCACGCGGGCACGTCGCCCGCGGTGACGGGCAGCCTGAAGCTCCCCTGCACGACGCACCACGCGCTCTCGCCGAGCAGCACCACGCGGTCGCCCACCATCGAGATGCCCGGCGCCACGGGCACCGCGGGCGACGCGTCGGTGCGCTCGTAGCCAGGCAGGCCCTTGTCGGTACGCAGCGGCAGCGGGCCCTGACGCATCGGGGGCGCGTAGAGGTCGGGGCCCGAGGGCACCGTGAGGCGCACGTCGACGGGGTCGGCCATGCGGTCGAGCACCAAGAGGTAGAGCCGCACGGTGCCCGGCACCCACGGCAGCGCGGGCAGGCGCGCGCGCACCTCGAACGAGAACGTGTCGGTGATGGTGACGGTCACGGGCGGGGGCCTGCGCGGGGTGCGCAGGGGCTGGGCGAACTTCCACTCGAAGGCGCGGCCGGCGAAGACCTCGTTGGACTCGAGGCGCACGGCCACCACCACGCCGTTGTTCTGAAAGTCGTGGGCGGCGCTCTCGACGGCCGAGAGGCAGCGCACGCCCACCACGGGGAGCGTGTCGCGCACGCCCAGGTCGACCACCGGCGGCGCGTCGATGGCGTAGCCGCGCCACTCCCCTTCGCTCGCGCGCGCGGCGGCGTCGTCGCGCGTGTGGTCGGGGTCGCTCCAGAACTCCTCGGCCGTCAGGCCCATCACGCCCGTCTTCATGGCTCCGCTCACTTCGTGATGTCCCCGAGCGCCTCGGCGTCGAGAAAGGGCCTGCACTTCTCGCAGAAGCGCCCGTTCGAGTTCGAGGCCGCCTTGCCGTTCTCACCGTACATGATGCACTTGCACTTCGCCCCGAGGCCCGTGAGGTTCTTCGTCGCGTCGGCGAAGACCGCCGCGTCGGCGCCGAAGGCGCAGTGGGGCCCCTGGTGGCCGCGGCCGGTGTACTTCCACCCGTGGTCGCCCGCCGAGAGGCCCGGCGGCGCGGCCTTGAGCACCGCGCCCATGGTGTGCCCGAGCTCGTGGGCCATCACGTCGTTGGTGCTGTCGTTCGCGAGCTGGGCGATGAGCTGGAGGTTGGGCCGCGCCCCGTCGCTCTCGCCCAGGTACTCGCCCAGGGCCCAGAGCACCGTGTAGCTCACGCGCACGCTCGCGCCCGCGTCGACGCACGCGGCGGCGTCGGCCGGGAGCTTGATGGTGACGACGTTGCGGTTGTTCACCCAGTCGACGTGAACGTGATCCGCGGGCACCGCGCCGCTCTTGCCCGCGGCGGGCCCGGTCGGCGCGAGGCTCGTCCACGTGGCGCCGCGCACGCTGTCGGCGCCGTCTTGAATGGCCTTGGGAAAGACGTTGGCGCTCCCGTTCACCGTGCTGATGTCGAGCTCGTGGCACCACGCCGTCGTGGCCGCGCCGGGAGGGAACGGCACCTTCACGTGGGTGGTCTTCGAGATCGTGTCGGAGGGCGTGGATTTGTGGGCCGTCTTGCCGCCGTCGAACTGCGTGTGGCAGAGCAGCACGTGCACGCCGACGGGGTTCTTCTGGTCGTCGAACTTCGCGTGAAAGTGGGCCTTGTTGTGGTCGCCGATGCACACGCAGCGGCCCGCCGGGAGGCCCATCATGGGCCCGTCGAACCACGCGCCCGCGGGGGGCGAGTCGGCCTCGCTGAAGGCGAGCTCCTTGTACTTCTCGTAGCGCACGTGGATCTCTTCGAGGCTCGCGGTGATGCGCGCGAGCGACGGGAGGCTCATCGTGCTCGGGCGCGTCGCCTGGTAGTGGAGCTTGCGCCAGTTGACGAAGGTGATCGTCTCGTCGTTGGCCTCGGGCGTCACGCCCACCGACACGGTGCACTCGTCGCCGCCCGCCACGCCCAGCTCGAGCTCGATCACCGCGGCCTCTCCCTGCGCGCCGAGCGTGACCTTGCCCGTGGTGAGCGAGTTGACGGTCTTCGCGTCGCCGAGCCCCGAGGCCGCGGGCAGCGGCGCGTTGCGCTTGCTCTTGCGGTTGAAGAGCACTTTGACGAAGAGCTCGTCGCCCTGCATCGCGACGCGATCGGCGGGCGCGCGCTCGGCGTCTCCCTCGGCGCCGACCTTCACCGAGACCTTCGAGCCGAAGCCGTCGCGGCCCTGGTCCTTCGTGGCGAGGTTGACGAGCTGCTCGATGGCCTTGTCAGACTTCTTCGGCGCGTGGAACGCGGCCTTGTACTTGCGCTCGACCTTCGCCTCTCGAATGCGCCCGGTGGAGCGCGTCCACTCGCGCACCACGTAGGGCGACTCGGAGCCCACTTCGAAGGGCGCGGGCTTCGCGAGCGGGTGCTCGATCACGCCGCCGTCGCCCGTCTCCGCGGCCTGCGCGCCCTCGCCCTGCTTGACGGTGAAGCGAAAGCCCTTCACGGGCTGCCCCGTGCGAAAGTGCAGCGCGGTGAGGCGCACGGTGCGGGGCCACACGGTGAAGGCCCGGTTGCCCGTGTACTCGTCGCCCTCGTAGCGGAAGCGGAACTCGAGCGGCCACGAGTCCTCGTCGTCGCCGACGCGCGCGACCTCCCAGGTCATCGACACGTCGCCCGCGGTGGAGACTTCGGCCGTGGCGACCGGCGCCCCGCCGCGCAGCACGGTGAACGTGGCGCGGGGCGTCTTCGCCTGCCCCTCGACGAGCCTCGCGCGAAGGCGCAGCGTCGAGAGCTCGAAGCAGTCGTCGCCCTCGGCGCCCGCGACGGAGGCCTCGAGCTCCCAGCGCGCGGGAGGCGCGACGGCGGGCGCGGGCTTCGCGTTCGAGGGCTCGATGGGCTCGTCGGGGTCGTCGGGGTCGTCGGGCGTGTCGGGCTCGTCGGGCCCGACGGGCACGTCGGAGAAGTACCTCGTGAGCGCGCGCTCGAAGACCTTCACGCGCTTGTCGAAGACGCGCTCCGAGAGCTCGCGCAGCACCTCGTCGAGGTCGTCGGCGCCGAGGCTCGTGGTGGGCGCGAGCTCGGCGAGGGCGCGCATCGCGTCGACGGCCATGGGCTCGTGGGCGAAGCGGCGGAGGTACGCCTCGGCGAAACCGGGCGCCGAGAAGCGCAGGCGCTCGGCGCCCTCGACGTGGTCGTCCCACGTGGCGAGCGTCACCTCGCGAAACGACTCGATGGAGAGCACGTGCCGCATCGGCGATCCCCGGTTGGTTACTCCCCGAGCCACTTCACCGCGGGCGAGGCCCCGGTGGTGGCGGCGTACTCGAGGTCCTCGAGCTGGTCGTGGAGCCACTGCTCCACCGGGATCGCGGGCCCGAGCACGGTGCGCCCGGGCTCGAGGAGCCGCACCAGGCCCTCGCGGTCGACCGACCAGATCGCGGGCGTCTCCTCCGCGCGCCACCCGAAGAGGATCGCGCCCTCGGGGCGCGCGAGGTTCCACTCCTCCTCGGCGTCGCGTCGCTGCGCGCCGTCGAGCGTGTCGGGCACCCCGAAGTGCGCGTGACGCCCCGCGAGCACGGCGTCGCCCGAGCGCGGCTCCAGCGCGAAGAAGCCGATCGCCCCGCCGTGGAGCGACGCGCCGTTCCACTGGGAGAGGAGGCGCTTCAGCGAGGGAGGGAGGGCGAACTCCTTCGCGACCGCGTCGAGCGCGTCGAGCGACGAGGGCGCCGCGGGGAGCTGGTGGTCGTACCGCGAGGCGCCCGCGGTGATGCGCGCGACGAGCGCGTCGACGGTGGGCGTGGCGCTCCACGGCGTGACGGCGCGGGCGCGCACGGGCGGGGGCGAGGGCGCGCGCGAGGTCGGGGCGTGGACCATCGCGGCGGGCTCCCAGGCGCAGCGCAGGCGGCGCCCGTGGAGCTTCTCGAACGCGCGCACGAAGTCACCGCGCACGGCGAGACCGCGCCACGGGCGGTTGAAGAACGACGCGCAGGGCTCGGTGAGGCCCGCCGCGTCGCCCGTCCACCCGCTGCCGTCGAAGGTGAGCGGCAGCGTCGGAAAGCCCGCGCGCCCGGGGCATTTCGGCGGAAACGGCGGAGGGTTCATCGCCGTCGACGCGTCGATCGCGAGGTGCGGCCCGAGCGAGTCGAGGAGGTAGAGCGCCTCGCCGCGCACCGCGTTGGGCGAGGCGTGGGGCACGGGCGTGGCGATCCAGCCCCGCACGCCGATGTGTTCGAGCGCGCGGACGAAGTCGTCGCTCACGTTGGGGTTGGTGTGGCCGAAGCGCACGTCGTCGCCGCGCACGACCTTGCGGTCGACGGTGTAGAGGTCGCGCTCGAAGTCGCCCGCCGAGGGCGCGGGCGACTTGCCCATGATGTCCATCGCCTCGGCGTCGGCGTAGTGGGTGGGCACCAGGAGGATCCACGCGTCGTCGGCGAGCGACGAGGCGTCGGGCGGCTCCCAGGGGTCTGCGACGGAGACGTATTTGCGAAGGGGTCTGGTGGTCATTTGCAATGTGGCGAGAGGTCGTTCTTGTCGTGGTCGAACGCGTTCTGCATCGCGGTGACGTCGGCGGGGCTGATGAGCGGGTAGTTGCCCGCCGCGACCTGCGACGGCAGCCAGTTGTGATAGAAGTCGTGAAACTGCTGGAGCACGTGCGTGCCGCCGTGGCCCTGGTTCTGCACCGCGTCGAGGTAGTTGCCCCAGTGCGCGCCGTGCTGCGTGCCGTTGGGCAGTCCCAGCGTGCCGTGCGGGTCGAGGTAGTGCGAGAGCGCGGCGTGGGCCTGCGAGTGCGTGTGCGAGCCCGCGGTGTCGGCGAGCGGCGCGAGGCCCGCCCGGTCCGTGCGCGCGAAGGTCGACTGGTTGTGCCCCGAGTCGAGCATCCCGCGCTGCTGCATCATCTCGGTGAGCCGCTTGGGCACCGTGTGGTGCATCGCGGTGAGGCCGTCGGGGTCGATCCACGTGAGGGGGTCGCCGACGTAGCCGTACTCGCTCGCGACGTACTCCCGCACGGGGTCGGGCGTGAGGTACGCGCCCGCGCCGGGGTCGTAGTAGCGGAAGCGGTTGTAATAGAGCCCCGTCTCGGTGTCGTGGTACTGCCCCGGCCGGCGCCAGGGGCAGTCGTCGGCCGCGCCCTCTTCGAAGCGCGCGACGCCCCACAGGTCGAGCTGCATGCGCCACGCGAGCGCGCCGGCCGCGTCGCGCATCTCGACGGGCGTGCCCGCGGGGTCGTGCGTGAGCGAGTGCCACGCGCCGTTGCGCTCGCGCGCGAGGGGCCTCGGCGCGTCGGGCTCCCAGTGCCACGTGGTGAGCGCCTCGGGCGAGAGCTCGTGCACGAGGTTGGGCCCGTCCCACACGAAGCGGGTCTCCCTCGCGACGGTGGCGGCGCCGTCGGCGCCCACGTCGACGAGCTGCTTGCGCGTGCGCCGCGCGAAGGCGTCGTACTCGAAGCGCACCCGCCGCCCGTCGGGCCGCTCGACCTCGCGGAGCAATCCGAAGCCGTCCCACCGGTAGCGCCACGCGCCGCCGTCGGGGTCGGTCCACGCGACGCGGCGGCCCGCGCGGTCGTACTCGTAGCGGCCCCCCTCGCCCGCGATCAACGCCCCTCGTGAAGAGTACGCGCGGCCCGCGGGGGACTCTTCGCGGTACGCGTTGCCGTCGCCGTCGAACGCGCGCGCGACGGCCCCCTCGGGACCGTACTCTCGCACCAGCCGCCCCGCGGCGTCGTGCTCGTACCTCCGCGCGCCGCGCATGGGGTCGATCGCCGCCGCGATCTGGTCGTCGCCCCGCCACGCGTAGCTCACCGCGGCGACCTCGCGACCGCCGTTGACACCCGTGCGCACCTCGGTCACGCGCCCCGCCACGTCGCGCTCGGAGCGCACCTCCACGCCGCCGAAGATCCTCCGCAGGGTCTCGTACCCGCCCGCGTCTCGCTCGATCTGCACGTGCGCGCCGGTGATGTCTCCGGGGTGCCCGAAGCCGATCGCGCGCACCGCGCCGGCGCCGTCGCGCCACACGACCTCGCGCGCGCCCATCGAGCTCTCGACCACCTCTCGCCCGCCGTGCGCGGCGTACCACGAGCGCACCTCGACGCCGCCCTGCCGCTCGCTCACCACGCGCCCGAGGGCGTCGCGCGCGAGCTCCACGGCCACGCCGTCGCGCGCCGCTCGCACGATGCTCCCGTCGGGCCGTCGCTCGAGCTCGAGCTTCGAACCGTCGTCGTGGGTGGCGCTCGCGAGCCGCCCCATCGCGTCGTAGGTGAGCGAGCGGGTTCCGCCGGGGCCGCGCTCGGCGACGACCCGCCCGGCCTTGTCGCGCTTGAGCGTGACCGTGGCGCCGTCGAAGCCCGTCTCGGATTTGACCCTGCCGCACTCGTCCCACGCGAAGGCGGCGCGCGCGCCCGAGTTGCGGGTGACGGCGACGAGCCTGCCCTCGGTGTCGTACTCGAAGCGCACCGCGGCGCCCGCCTCCGAGCGCTCGACGAGCCGTCTCCGCAACCCGTAGCGAAAGCTCACGCGGCGCGTGGCGTCGTCGGCGCGGGTGACGTTGCCCTCGGCGTCGTGCTGGTAGCGCTGCGTCACGCCCGTGGGGGAGCGCTGCTCGACGAGGCGGTTCTCGGTGTCCCACCGTCGCGTGACGGTGGCGCCTCGCGCGGTGGTGACGCCCCGCACGCGGCCCCATCGGTCGACGTCGTAGCGAAGCTCGGCGCCGTCTCCCCGCCGCTCGGCCACGAGGTTCGAGCGCTCGTCGTAGGCGTAGCTCGTGTCGCCCAGGCCGGGCCCCGCGACGCGCGCAAGCACGCCCCGCGCCCAGTGCCACTGCCACGCCTCGCCCGTCGGGGCCACCGCGCGCACGGGGAAGCCGTCGTCGGTGAACCCCAGCTCCCAGCGCGCCCCGTCGTGGTCGATCACCCGCGCCGGGTAGCGGCCGTCGTACTCGAAGCGCGTCGAGGCGCCGGCGGCGTCGCGCGTCCACGCGACGCGCCCCGTCGCGTCGAAACCCCTTTCTACGAAGCCCTTTTCGGGGTCGGTGAGCTTCGCCCGCTGAAAGGTCACGGGGTCGTAGTCGATGACCGTCTCGCCGCCGAGGGGGTCGACGACCTTCACCACGAGGCCCGCGGGGCTCATGTGATAGGTGGTGGTCTTGCCGAGCGAGTCCTTCACCCAGGTCACGCGCTTGCGCTTGTCGTAGCCGAGCACGTGGTCGTGGATGCCCCCGTCGCCCCAGGTGCGCACGCACCACGCCTCGTCGCCGAGGCCGTCGTACATGAAGTAGAAGCTCAGCCCGTTGCGGTCGGTCTCGCGCACCATGAGGTGCGTGACGTACTCGAAGCGCCACGACGCGCCGAGCGAGTCGAGCGCCTCGACGAGGTCTCCCGCGTCGTCGTAGCGAAAGACCCGGTGCGTGTACCAGCCGTCGCGGTCGGGGTCGGGCAACTCGATGCGCACGAGGCGACCCAGGTGGTCGTGGGCGAAGCGAACGATCCGGCCGCACGGGTCGCGCGCCTCGGAGAGACGGCCCAGGGCGTCGTAGCGCAGCGTGGTCTCGTGGTGGCCGCCGGGCGAGCGCATCGCGGTGAGCATCGCGCGCCCGTCGCCGCGCCCGTCGATCTCTTCGAACGCGAGCGTGACGCCGTCGGCGCGCTCGACCTCCCAGGTCGCCGCGCCGGTGCGCCGCAGCGTGGCGCGCTCGATCGGGTGCCAGAGAGAGTCACCCACGCGCGGGGTGTGGTCGGGCAGGTCGAAGGCGTCGAACTCGAGCTCGCGGCCGTCGTCGGTGCGCCACACCACGGCACCGCGCTCGACCCACACGGCCTGGTCGAGCGAGTGGCTCCAGCCGTGGCCGAGGGCGCCAGCGCGCGAGCCCCAGGCCGACGAGTACACGCGCTCGAAGCGCAGGGGGAGCGGGCTCGTGAGCTCGAAGTCGACCGCGTCGGTGAGCACGCGCCCCGTGGAGACGTCGACGGGGTGGCCCGTGAGAAAGCACGCCGCGCGGTGCAAAAGGTTGCGGAAGCGCGACGGGCTCAGCCGCGAGATGAGCGCGTGGATCGAGTCGGAGATGAAGCGCGTTCGCAGCGACGCGAGCAGCGCTTGCAGGAGGTCGAGCGCGGGCGGTCCGCCGATGAGAATGGGCGCGCCCTTCGGCACCGCGAGGATGACCGAGCTCGGCAGGCGCACGGGCTCCGAGCAGCTCAGGAGCACGTCGCCGAGCCGCGCGGCGTTGGAGCCCATGACGTGCACGGTCTTCGACCCGGTGATGACCACCGCGTCGTTGTCGGGGATCACGGGCTTGGGCGGCGACGGCGTCTCGCCCGGGTGGATCACGGGCTTCGGGGTCTTGGGCACCGGCGCCCACGAGACGCCGGGCGGGATGAGAATGTGACCCGGTACGTGCTTGGCCTCGGTGCCCGTGTTGGTCGCGGGAAAGGCCGTCCAGTAGAGCACGGGGCCCTGGAACTGCGCCCCGAACACGAGCGACATCGCGCCGCCGATGGCGAGGCCGACGGCGAGCCCGATGGGGTCGAACACCACGCCCGTGAAGGGGTTGGGGATGGGCGTGGGCACGGGCGCCGGCGTGGGGACGAGCTCCCAGTGGATGTCGACGCCGAGCACAGGGTCGAGGAAGCTGCTGCCGATCACGACGCGGCCTCCGTGCCGACCTCGCCGCGCTCCATCGCGTCGGCGAGCTCGTGGAGCGAGCGCGCGGCCGTGGAGATGCCCCTGCGCTCGTAGAGCCCCGCGAGCTGCCGCGCGGCCTCGGGCGCGCTCGACGTCTTCACCAGCGGCGGCGCCGCTCCTTCCGCGAGGTCGATGGCGCGCTGGAGGCTCCTCGCGGCCTCCTCGTCGCCGAACTGCATCTGGATGGTGCCCGCGAGCCGCCACGCCTCGATGGCGAGCGACGGCGCCTCGGCGCGCTGCGCGGCCTCGCCGGCGCGGGCGTACGCGGTCGCGGCCTCGGGGTGGCGCCCGTCGAGCGCGAGGAGCATCCCCCGCGCGAGCTCGGCCTGCGCGCGCTGGAGCGGGAGCCCGTGCGCGTCTGCATTGGTCGCCGCGTCGTCGAGCGCGACGAGCGCGCTCGCGCGGTCACCGAGGCCCGAGAGGTAGCTCGCGAGGGTGATCTGACAGATGACGGCCACCGCGTGGAGCCCGTGGGCCGCCGCGAGGTCGCGCGCCTCGCGCTGCAGGGTGACGGCCTCGGCGCCGCGCCCTCGCTTCATGGCGACCGCTGCTCCGAGGGCCTTCGCGCGCAGGTCGGGCATGGCGTCGAGCGCGGCCGGGTCGACGCCCGACGCGCGCAGGGCCTCGTCGCGCTTCTCTCGCGGCAGGTGCGGCGGGTCGTCGACGCGGCGCGGGGGCGTGACGCCGGGCGGGGCGGCGACGCCTCCCGTCGGGCCGACGACGGCGTCGAGGTCGCGGTCGAGCGTGGCGGGGTCGACCACGCAGCGCGTGGCGAGCGCGCGGAGCGCGGGCGCGTCGCGCAGGAGGGTCATGGGCGGGGCGGTCTCGTCGGTCACGATCACCCAGCGCGCGCGGGCGAGCTCGGGGCGCAGCGCGAGCGAGAGGAGCTCCTGCTCGACCCGCGCCGGGTCGTCGACGACGGTGGGCGCGAGCACGAGGCCGATGCCTTCGAGCGGCGGGCGCAGGGCCGAGAGCGCCTCGGAGAGACACATCCCGAACGAGGCCGCGGTGTCGGCGGTGAAGCGCGACGCGTCGAGCGGAGGGAGCGCGACGCCGTCGGCGGAGAACGCCTCGACGAGGCGCTCCCAGTGCTTCGCGAGGCGGGCGGTGCGCGAGGCCCACGAGGGCTCGGCGGCGGTGAAGGCGTCTTCGAAGAGGGCCCAGGTGGCGCGGTTGTCGGCGTGCACCTCGATGCCCATCACCACCTTGAGCGCGGCCGCGCGCAGGTCGCCGCCCACCGTGACGAGCATGACCCGGTGCTCGGTGGCCCTGGCGAACCACGAGGCATCACGGTGCAGCGTGCCGAGTGCGTCGGAGACGGACTGCATCGCGCGCCCTCAGTTGATCTTCACGAGGCCGCCCGAGATGTTCACCGAGCCGCCCGAGACGTTCACGGTGCCGCCCGCGGCCGTGACGCCCGCGCCTCCCGCCTCGACCGATCCGCCGCCGCCCGCGAGCGTCGACGTGGGCGCGGCCACGGTGGCCGTCGCGCCGCCCTGCACGGTGGCGTCGCCGGGCGTGGTCATCTGCGCGTTGCCGTCGAGGAGCACCTGCGAGCCGCCCGACGAGTGCATGTCGGCGTTGGCCGTGAGGTACACCTGCGCGCTGCCCGACGAGTGCATGTCGGCGTCGCCCGTGAGGTACACCTGCGACCCCGCGGCCGAGTGCATGTCGGCGTCGCCCGTGAGGTACACCTGACCGCCGCCCGAGGCGTGCATGTCGGCGTTGGCGTCGAGCTTCATCACCGAGTTGCCGCCCGACGTGCACGTGATCGAGCCCGCGTCGATGACGATCGTGCTGCCGCCGACCTTGAGCGTGATCTTCGACGTGGCCTCGACGGTGTACTCGCCCGTCACGAAGAGCCCCGCGCCCGGCGCGGGCGGGGGGTCGTCGCCGCCGTCGCCGCCGCCGTCGATGGTGATGTTCTGCTGGCCCTTGATGTGGATGCTCTCGTTGCCGTCGACGGTCTTGGTGCGGTTGGTGTGCACCGTGAGGGTCTGGTTGCCGTCGACGGTCTCGGTCTGCTGGCCGTGCACGGTGTTGGTCTGGTCGTGGTCGACGGTGGTCGTGTGGTCGTGCTTGACCAGCTCGTTGAAGTCCTTCTCGGCGCGGAGGTAGACCTCCTCGGAGCCCGCGAGGTCTTCGAAGCGCAGCTCGTTGTAGCCGCCGGTGGTGTGCGAGCTGTTGGTGCGGATCCAGCTCTTGGTCTTGTCGTCGGGCAGCGTGTACGAGGGCGTGTTCTCGCCGTTGTAGACGCAGCCCGTGACGAGGGGGCGGTCGGGGTTGCCTTCGAGGAAGGTCACCACGACCTCCATGCCGATGCGCGGCACGAACATGAAGCCCCAGCCCGACCCGGCCCACGCCTGCGCGACGCGGATCCAGAGCGAGCTGTTCTCGTCGCGGTTGCCCGCGCGGTCCCAGTGGAACTGCACCTTGATGCGCCCGTGCTCGTCGGTGTAGATCTCCTCGCCCTCGGGGCCGACGACGGTGGCGGTCTGCGCGCCCGCGATCACGGGCCTCCGCGCGGTGCGCGTGGGGCGGAAGGTCACCTCGGCGTCGATGCACTCGAAGGTGTTGCGGTAGCGCTCGCGCTGGGCTTCTTCGGGGGTGACGTCGGGGTTGAGCTCCTCGGGCGCGTGGCCGAAGTGCTCGACGCGGGTGAGCAGGTACTTCTTGTCGAAGCTCGCCACGCGGTGGCCGGTGAGCTCGAACACCTGGCCGGCGTTGAAGGTCACGACCTCGCCCGCGCCCGTGAAGCGCTGCACGCGCGACTTGTGGAGCTCGTGGCGCACCTGGGCCTGGGCGGGCGCGTCGTGGGCGCCGTACTGCGGCGAGGCGTAGCTCCCGATGGTGAGGGGCGCGGGGTACTCGTACACCTCGCGGTCGCGGCCGCGCAGGTCGGTGCTCCGCTCCTCGTCCGAGAGGCCCTTGCCGGGGATGCCCAGGCGCGGCTGGGTCCAGTCGAAGTCTCGCACGACCGAGCTCGTGGGCTGGAGCGAGTGCGAGAGCTCGAAGTGCCGCACGCGCTCGGCCGACGCGGTGCCCGACTCGGGCCCCATGATGAGCACGGGGTTGCCGTCCATGGTGGCGACCGCGGAGTGGGCCTCTTTGTGGTCGGTGAGGGTCATCACCTCGGCGGGGCCCGCGTGGTCGAACCAGAACGCGATGCCCTCGTCGGCCATGAGGCGCATCACGAACTCGAGGTCGCTCTCGCGGTGCTGGGCGCAGTACTCGCGCGTGGGGTACGCGCGCCGGAGCCCGTCGATGCTGTACGTGCGGCCGAAGGGCGAGAGGCCCTCGGCGAGCACGACCGACACGATCTGGTCGGCCGACATGTCTTGAAAGACGAACGAGTCGACCCGCTGCGACATGCCGTAGAGGGCGGGCGCGACGTGGGCGCGGCACACGACGTGGCCCTGCGCGACGCCGCGGTGCTCGACGCGGTGCACGACGCCGTTCCATTTGCGCTCGTGGCCGTCGCGCGTGACGAGGACCTCGGCCTTGTCGCCGAGCAGGGCGTCGGGGTCGGCCGTGAGGTCGTCGCACGCGAGCTCGACGGCCACGGCGTAGAGCTCGGAGATGGCCTCGCGCGCGTGCAGCGTGACCACGCGCCAGACGTGGGCGTCGCTCTCGGCGTTGAACTTGAAGCGGACCTTCGGCAACGGCGAGTCAGGCATCGTGTCCCTCCCGCGGGGCGGCGGAGGGTAACACGACCCGCCGCGGGCGCTACTCGACGGTGACGGTCTTGGCGAGGTTGCGGGGCTGGTCGACGTCGGTGCCGCGCAGGTCGGCCACGTAGTACGAGAGGAGCTGCAGGGGGATGCTCGTGAGGAGCGGGGTGAACCACTCGGCGGTGGCGGGCACCTTGAGCGTGTGGGCGGCGAGGGCGCTGGCGGCCTTCTCGTCGTCGACGACGGCGATCACCTGGCCGTCGCGGGCGCGGACCTCCTGCACGTTCGACTGCATCTTCTCGAGCGTCGAGTCGCTGGGCAGGAGGCACACCACGGGCATCTCGCGGTCGACCAGGGCGAGCGGGCCGTGCTTCATCTCTCCGCCCGCGTAGCCCTCGGCGTGCACGTACGAGATCTCCTTGAGCTTGAGCGCGCCCTCGAGGGCGACGGCGCTCGAGAGCCCGCGGCCGAGAAAGAGCGCGTCGCGCGCGTGCATGATCGACCGGGCCACGGTCTCGACGTGGCGCGCGGTGGCGAGCGCCTCGCGCATCTTGTGGGGCACCGCGACGAGCTCCCGCAGGAGGGCGACGCCCTTCTCGCGCGAGACCACGCCGCGGCGGCGCCCGAGGTAGACGGCGAGCATCGAGAGGGCGGCGATCTGCGCGGTGAAGCACTTGGTGCTCGCCACGCCGATCTCGGGCCCGGCGTGGGTGTAGAGCGTGCCGTGGGCCATGCGCGCGATGGCGCTGCCCTGCACGTTCACCACGGCGAGCACGCGGGCGCCGCGCTCCTTGGCCTCCTTGGCGGCGGCGAGCGTGTCGGCGGTCTCGCCCGACTGCGACACGGCCACGACGAGGTCGCCCTCACCCACCACCGGGTCGCGGTAGCGGAACTCGCTCGCGAGCTCGGCCACCGCGGGCACGCGCGCGAGCCCCTCGAGCAGGTACCGCCCGTGGAGCGACGCGTGGTAGCTCGTGCCGCACGCGAGCAGGATGACCCTTCGAATGGCCTTCGCGTCGTCGTCGCCGAGGCCCATCTCGCCGGCCTCGAGGTCGCCCGCCTCGAGCATCACACGGCCGCGAAGGGTGTCTTCGAGGGCGCGGGGCTGCTCGTGGATCTCCTTGAGCATGAAGTGCTTGTAGCCCCCGCGCTCGGCCTGCATGAGCGACCAGGTGATGCGCACCGGGGCGCGCTCGACGGCGCCGCCCGAGACCTTCTCGATGCGGGCCTTCGTGCGGGTGATCTCGGCGATCTCGCCGTCTTCGAGAAAGATCACGTCGCGCGTGTGCGAGAGGAGCGCGGGCACGTCGCTCGCGGCGAGCATCACGCCGTCGCCGAGGCCGATGACCAGCGGCGAGGCGTTCTTGGCGAGCACGATGCGCGTGGGGTCGCTCTTCGAGACCACGGCGATGGCGTAGGCCCCGCGGATCTCCTTGAGGGCCGAGCGCACGGCTTCGAAGAGGTCGAGGCCGCGCTGCGTGGCGAGGTCGACGAGGTGCGCCACGATCTCGGTGTCGGTGTCGCTCAGGAACTCTCGCCCCTCGGCCTTGAGCCGCTGCTTGAGCTCGACGTGGTTCTCGATGATGCCGTTGTGCACCACGGCGATGCCGCCCGAGACGTGGGGGTGGGCGTTGTGCTCCGACGGCTTGCCGTGCGTGGCCCAGCGCGTGTGGCCGATGCCCGTGGTGCCGTGCACGGGCGTGCGCGCGAGCGCGTCGCCGAGGGCCGTGAGCTTGCCCGCGGCGCGCAGCACGCGGAGCTCGGCGCCGTCGTGCACCGCGACGCCCGCGCTGTCGTAGCCGCGGTATTCGAGCCGACGCAGGCCGTCCAGAAGGATCGGCGCGCACTCTTCATTTCCGACGTAACCGATGATGCCGCACATGACGTGTCGCCCTCGTTGGCAAAGCGTTGCAGGGGAGCGAAGGTGCTACCCAACACCCCCCAGGTGCAAGTGGGCACCCGTGCGATTCACGGCGATCGGGCGGTGCGCGGGGGCGGGCGGTCGGTCAGCGGCGGTCGCGGCGGCGCGACGCGAGCGCGAGGCCCGCGAGCGCGACGAGCATCGCGAGGGGCGAAGGGCGAGCGGGCGCGGGCACCGAGCAGCCGCAGCCCGCGGTGCTGCCGCCGCCGGTGAAGGGAGGATCGTCGGCGTCGGCGGTGGCCCTCGGCGCGTCGTCGGGCGCGGCCGCGTCGGTCTTCGTCATGCCCAGGTCGTCGGGCTGCGCCGTCGCGTCGGGCGTGACGTCGGCGTCGGGCCGGGTGCTCACGTCGGGCTGCGTCGACACGTCGGGCTGCGTCGACACGTCGGGCTGCGTGGTCACGTCGGGCGTGACGGACGCGTCGGGCGTGGAGGTCATGCACGCGTTGGTGCCGGGCACGCAGAACATCCGCCCGGTGCTCGTGCGCACGCCGCAGCGGTAGCCGCGCGGGCAGGTGCAGTCGTCGACGCAGACCTGCGTACAGAACGTGCGGATCGACGCGCCGCTGCCGTCGACGAGGTTGAGGCAGGGCCCGCCCGAAGCGCAGTCGGTGCCGGCCGAGCAGGGCTCGCCGAACTGCGCGGTGCCCGAGGTGGGCGGCGGCGTGGTCGAGCCGCAGGTGCGCGGGTCCCACACGTAGCCGCCGCCGCAGGTGCCCGTGGAGGGGCCCGTGGGCGTGCCCGACGAGCAGCGGCCCGTGGCGCCGCACCAGCCGCAGGGGCTGATGGGCGCGCAGGTGTCGCAGGTGGTGAAGCGCGAGCAGGGGTCGCTGCTGCCGGCGTCGGGCGTCGTCGTGCCGCCGCCGCACTCGCTGGGGAGCCACGCGAAGCCGCCGCCGCACGAGCCCGAGGTGGGCCCCGAGCGGGTGCTCGACACGCAGCGCCCCGAGGCGCCGCACCAGCCGCAGCCGTTCACGGGGGTGCAGCCCGCGCACGAGGTGTAGGCCGCGCAGGGGTCGCTCGGCGGGGGGGGAGTGCCCGCGTCGGGCACGGGTCCGCCCGAGGGGTAGATCGCGCACACGCCCGCGATGTCGTCGGCGGCGAGCGTGCGCACGAGGCCGCCCGAGTACGACGGGTACATCACCGCGCCGCGCACGGTGGTGTGGTCGAGGCCGAGGAAGTGCCCCTCTTCGTGGGTGGCGATCGACTGGGCGTCGACGGTGCCGCGCGAGCCCGTGGTGCTCCAGGTGAAGCCCACGTTGTTGAACTGGATGTCGGCGTCGATGAAGTAGCCGCCGCTCGACCACACGGGCGTGGTGACGCCGATGGTGCTGTTGACGGCGCCGAGCTCGGCGGGCCACGAGCCCGAGACCCAGAGGATGCTGTTCTCGCGGTCGCCCGCGCGCGCCGACGAGACCGACGTGGGGCCCGCGTACGCGGCGCGCCAGCGGGTGCAGGTGGGCTCGGCCCACGTCGCCATGCCGCTGTCGACGGCGGCCTGCGCGCCCGACGCGCCGAGCGACGAGGGCGCCGACGAGAGGTTGATGCGGTACGGGATCGGGAGCGACGAGGGGTTCCAGTTCGAGCGCTCGCGGGTGTACGCGTGCGACGCGGCCGGGAGCGCGAGCGCCGCGGCCAGCACGGGTCCGAGGGTCTTCATCGGCGCCCCCGCTGCGCGAGGCCCGCGAGGTTCGAGAGGAGCTGCGAGAGGGCCACGGGCCCCTCGGAGACGGGGCGGTCGACGACCTGGAGCCGCCCGTTCTGCATGCGCGCGAGCGTGAGGTCGGAGAGGTCGCGGTACGCCACCGGGGCGGCGCCGGGCTGCGCGGAGACGAACCACGCCGACTGCGCCAGCGCCGTGAGGTACACCACGCCGTCGCCGCGGCGGAGGCAGAGCACCACGTCTTGCCCGGGCTCGAGGTGCGCGTCGCCCGCGATGCGCGACACGAGCCCGTCGAGCTCGCCGCCGAACTGACGGAGCACGAGCTCACCGGGCCCCGCGCCCTTGAGGTACTGCGTCACCGTGAGCCGCGTCAGCGTGAGGATCTGCGTGTGACCCTCGTTCCAGCGGGAGGTGGCGTTGCCGACCGTGGCGCGCACCACGAGGTCCGACATCTCCACGAGCTGGGCGCGGTCGACCTCGAGGGCCACGGTCGCCTCCGCGGGCGCGGTCAGAAGCATCGAGAGCGCGAGCGTCGCCCCGAGGGCGGCCCGCTTCCACCAGGTGTTGCGCACGAGACGACGACCTCCAGTCATCGAAGCGTAGAGGAAACTCGATCGGTGCGATCGCGCCGACGTATACACACCGCGCACGCCGCGCCGTCAACTGCGGCTCCATCCGCGCGGACGCTGTTCACGCGAGGCGACGCCGGGGGTGCTCGCCGGCGGTCGAAAATTCCGCGGCGGCCGTCTAGCATCGGGCCGGTCACAATTGCCCCATGGTCCGAGGCGTGACCATCAAGTCGCGTCGAGGTGCCGCCGTTGACCGGAGCGACGGCCCGACGCTCCGGGCCGTCGCCGCAGCGAGGAGTCTCGTGCCTGATCCGACCCCACCCGACGCCGCCCCCTGTGATGACGCCGTGGACCTCGCGTCGCTCCGAGAGCGCGTGGCGGGCCAGCGCGACCTCCTCGGCAAGCTGTTCGAGCTCTTCGAAGGCCAGTACCCCGCGCAGCTCGCGGAGCTCCGCGACGCGGCCGCGCGGGGCGCGGGCGACGAGGTGCGCCGCGCGGCGCACCGGCTCGTGGGCACCCTCGGGTGCTTCAGCGCGACCCG
>JBDHVF010000014.1:0-27483 GCA_039809605.1 Polyangiales bacterium
CGTGTCTGCAAGCTCATCCCGGAGCTCCTACGAAACCAGACGCATGTTCAGCAGGGGCGAAGTTGGGCGCGTAGCCGTGCGAGACCTTCGACAGGCGCAGCACGCCGAACGGATGTCGCGCGAGGAACCCGATCTGCCCGAGGAGCGACTGGAGGTGCGGCTCGAGTTCGTCCAAGAGCCTCCGCGCGACGAGGGGGTCTCTCGAGATGTAGTCGTGCGCGTCGTCGTTGCGGATCGCCCTGATGTGCGAGAACACGGACCACCCTCCCCCGCGCCGCAGCGCATCGAGCTCCGGCAGAAAGAGCCGCTGCCCGCGTCTCGCGTCGAGGCACTGATCGATGACCGCGAGGAAGGCGCCGAAGCTCTTCGCCTTCATCCACTCTCGGAGCTTTCGCGGCTCGGCTCCGTTCGCCGCGGCCTCGGCCACGAGGATCCACGCGAGGTAGCGCGCGACCCCTTCGGTGAAGGCCAGCAGCTCCTTCAGTCGCTCCACCGGCTCGGGCTGAAACAGGCGAACATAGAGCGCTGCCAGCGGGTGCGGCAGGCCGTGACGCGCGGTCGAGTCGAGGTGCATGGGGCTCTCCCGCCGCCCATGGTACACCCCGTGCGCCACGCCCGTGAGCGCGCGGGCGGTGGGGACTGGCAGCGACGACCACGCGCTGGCATCGTCGCCCGGGGTGAACCCTCGATGCGCGTCCTCAACATTCGTCGCGGCTTCCAGGCCGACCACAGCTCGTCGTCGTATGTCTTCTACGCGGTGGACCGGCCCGTGAGCGCGGCGGGTCAGCGCGTCGCGCACCGGTACTCGAGCCGCGCCGAGGTCGACGCCCGCTCCGCGCGCTATGAGAAGTGGGGCGACTCCGACCTCGCCGAGAGCGCGTACAAGGCCCTGCTCGGCGAGCACTACGACCTCATGGCGTCGGAGAGCTACGACTGGTGGACCATGCGGATCGCCGTGCCGAAGACGGCTGCGATGCGCAAGCTCCTCGATGCCTTCGCGGACGCCCGCGGCGTCGACGACCAGGGCGTCGACGTCGAGGACTACGGCGCGCGCCTCGCGGCCGTCGTGCACTGCCGCTTCGACTACAGCGCGTCGCTCTTCGAACGCCGGCGCTCTCCCCTCGACGCGCTGATCAAGCGGCTCGAGACCGTTCGCAGCGAGCTTCTCGCGGGGAACGCGTCGTTCCTCCGCGCGGTCGTCGAGCGCTACCAGGACGACGACGAGGACGAGGACGACGGCACCCCTGCGCGCCCGAGCGCGTCGCGTGGCGCTGCGACGAAGGCCGAGCTCCTGGCGGAGTGCGCGCGCCGTCGGATCGAGGCGCGCCCCTCATGGACGAAGGCCCGCATCGAAGCGGCGCTCGCGGCGGCGCCGCGCAGGCACACGAAGCCCGCGCCGCCGAAGCTCTCTCGCGTGTCGCGAGACCTCGTCGACGCCATGGTCGTGGAGTGACCGGCCGCCCGCCGCTCGAGGGTCCGTGGCTGCAACGCGACGCGGCCGTTCGCTTGCGACGCGAGTCGTGGGGAGGCGTCGCGTTTCACCGCGCGACCGGCGACCTGTTCGAGCTCGACGCCGAGGCGTTCGATGTGCTGCGCGCGCTCTCGGTGGCGTCGACGCCGCGCACGTTGCACGCGGCGCTTCGCGCGCGCGGCGCGAGCCCTCGACTGCCCGAGCTGGCGGGCTTCGTCGCGGCGATGCACGCGCGAGGGGTCGTGATGCACGCGTCCCCCGACGCGCCGGCCCTGCCGCCCGACCCCCTGGACGACACGGCGGTGGCGACCGCGCCGGGCGCTCTACGAGCGCCGCTCGTCGCGCACTGGGCGGTCACGTGGCGCTGCAACCTGCAGTGCTCCTTCTGCTACGCCGAGAGCGGGCCGTGGCGAGAGCACGAGCCGCCCGCGGCGTTGCGGGTACGGATCGCGAGGAGGCTCGCGCGCTGGGGCGTGCTCGAAGTCGCGATCGGCGGCGGTGAGCCGACGCTTCTCGCGGACCTGCCCGACCTGCTTGCGACCATCCGCGCGGAGGCGATGGTGCCCAACGTGACGACGAACGGCGTGGCCGCGAGCGAGGCCCTGGTCGCGGCCCTGGCGGCGCACGCGGGGGTCGTCCACCTCTCCGCCGACGAGCCGGGCGCGCTCGACGACGCGCGGGGCGCCGGCGTCTCACGCCGCCTGCGTGCGACGGGACGCCGACTGCGCGACGCGGGCGTGAGGTTCGGGGTCAACCTCCTCCTGACGCCGCGCCACGTCGGAGACCTGCGACGCTCGCTCGACGCATCGCTCGCGCTGGGGGCGAGCAGCGTGACGCTCCTACGGCCGAAGGGCGCGTGGGCCGCCGCGCACTGGCCGGGCTTTCCGTCGGCGCGGGATGTAGAAGCGATCGCCCGCGAGCTTCGCGCGTTCGTGCATGCGCGGCCTCCCGTTCGGCTGGCCGTCGACACGGCGCTGCGAAGCGAGTGGGCGGCCGCGGGCCTGCTCGACGACCCGGAGCCCGGCGTCCTCGGCTGCGGCGGAGGTCAACGACACGTGGCGCTCACGCCGGACGGTGACCTGCACCCTTGCTCGCACGCGCGACGTGCCGGCTACCGCATGGGCAACGTGCTGGTCGATGACCTCGACGCGCTCTGGGCCGACGTTCGCAGTGGCGCGGGGCGTGGGCGCTACCTCGCCGACTGCGACGGCGCGCGGTGCCCCTGCCGCGAGCTGCCACGGCGCCTGCTCCCGCTGACGCCGGGGTAGGGGAACGGCGCCCGCGTTGCCTCGAAGACTGCGGCGACCGCGCGCCGGACGAGGGTCACCGCCCGCAGCACTTCTTGTACTTCTTGCCGCTGCCGCACGGGCACGGGTCGTTGCGGCCGACCTTCGGCGAGCTTCGTACGACGGCACGCCGTGGCGTGGCGACAGGCGTGGCTCGTGTCGCGACGGGCGCCGTCGGCCGAGCGGCGGCGAACGCAGCGGGGAACGCGCTCGCTTGCAGGTCAGGGTGTGACTCGCGGTACCTGCGCACCGCTGCCATGCGTTCGCGGACGTGCTCCAGCGTGCCGTCGGGGCCGAAGTGGTGCATGGGATCGCGCTTGAAGGTCTCCCACTGCCAGCCCTCGCTCATGGGCGTCGAGAGCGATTCGTCGACGTCCGCCAGATCTTCATCGACGGCGCCGCGGGCGATCGCCTCGCGGACCGCGGCGACTCCGTCGGGCTCCGCGACGTCGTAGAGGATCAGCGCCACGTCGCGGCCGATGTCGGGGTCGATGTCGGGCGTCGCGAGGGCGTCGATGAGGAGCGCCTTCACCTCGGGACGCAGCTCGGGGTGGTCGCACGCGAGGAGGTAGAGCGCGCGATACGCCGTGCTGCGCGCGAAGAGCGGCGCGGTGAGGTCTCGCGTGAGCGCGACGAGGTCGGGCACCATGGCCGTGCCGAACGCCGCGAGCACCGGGGGAACGTCCTCCCAGGTGTACTCCTCCATGTCGTGCGTGCGGGCCACCTCGAGCGCCACGGGCCCGCCGCGAGGGTCGGCGATCGCGCCCAGGATCAACAGCGCGTGCACCGGGAGCATGTTCTCGGGCTCGCGCCGTGGCGCCCACGTGGCGGGGTCGCGCAGCAGCGCGCAGAGGGCGTCCACCACGGCGGGGCCGCGGCGTACGAACTCCTCGGCGAGCTCCAGCGGCGTGTCGTAGCCCGCCGCGCGCATCGAGGCGATGAGGTCCTCGGTCGAGCGCTCGGTCCACAGGGTCATCGGGCGACGGAGGCTCGCACGAACGCGCCGCCGTTGTCGCTACCGTCGAGCTGGCCGAAGACTACGGCGCCGTAGTCTTCGGGCGGCTCCCGCGACTCTTGGACGGGGGTGTCAGGGATCGGCCATGCACACCGTCCTGTCGGACATGAACGCCAACACCTCCGATCTCTCTCGCCGCGACGCGGCCGAAGCCATCGTGCTGAAGTCCACCGCGCTCGCCGCCGTGTCGGGGGCCGTGCCCGTCCCCGCGATCTCGCTCGTCATCATCGCCGAGAATGCCGCGATGATCGTGGCCGTCGCGGACGCGATGGGCGCGCCCGTGACCGCGTTCACCGTCGCCCGGAGCCTCGGGCTCGCGCAGACGATCAACTGCCTCGGCCGCGCGATCTTCGTCGAGGGCGCGCGCTGCCTCGGCTGGGGCCCCGTGGTGATCCCGCTCGGGGCGATCACCGCGGGCCTCCAGACGTGGCTCGTAGGACAGGTCGCCATCGCGATCGCGGCCAACGACGGCAGGGCGCTCGAGCGCGAGGAGGCCGAGGCGGTCGTCGCGCGGGCTCGCGCGAGCTATCCGCTGTAGGCGCGTCGCGCCGTAGGCGCAGGGCTCGAACCACCTCCCTCGAAGCGCTCGTCCGTCGTTGTCTCCAATGCCCCCGACGCTTCCGGTGCGATCGGACGTCGGTCGCACGCCGCGCTGCGGTACCGTCGCCGCGATCGACCATGAAGCGCGACGATTCGCTCGACAAGTCCCGATGGCGCGCGTGGGCGTGGGGGGCGCAGCCCGATGAAGCCGACGTCGACGCGCCCGACGAGCAGACCGATGAGCCGGGCGCGGAAGACGCGCAGGCCGAAGACGCCGCCATCTCTCGCGAGCTCCTCGACACGTACGCGGAGCTCGTCGAGCAACTCTGGCGTGAGCGCGACGCGGGCGGCGACCGTGACCGGGCCGTCATCGTGCTTCGCAAGGCGCTGCGCGTCCCCACGATCGTCACGCTCTGCGCGCTCCACCCGAGGGCGGCCGTGCGCGCCGCCCGGCTCGTGGTGAGGCATTGGGGCGACGAGCACGACGAGCTGCGGCACGGCGCGTACGGCCTGGTGTTCGCGCGGCTGTGCCACCCCGAGGTCGCCGACCTCGTGGTCGAGGTCGCGCGCGCCGGCGACCTGCGGCTCGCCTGGCTCGTCGGGCAGAGCGTCGGCGACGATTTCGGGCGCGCGCACGTCGACCTGAGCGCGAGGCTCGCGAACGTCCTCGAGGGCGCTCGCACGTGGCCCGCGCGAGAGATCGCGCTCGCGTTTCTCGCCGCCGGAGGCTGGGCCGAGGCCGCGCCGTGGATGCGCAGGGCGCTCCGCTGGCCGCACCTGCGCTGCCGGCTGATCGCGCTCGACTGGCTGATGGAGCGCGACGCGCTGCGCGTCGACGACGTCGCCTGGCTGCTCGACGACGCCGTCGCGCACCCGATCGACGCGCCGTCGTCGAGACGCGACGACGAGCAGCCGCGGTACGAGCGCACGCTGTTGAAGGCCGTGCTCCGCTCGCGGCCTCCGGACGCGCACGTCACGCTCGAGCGCCTCGCCCGGCGCGAGGGCGCGCGCATCGGCCGCGACCGCCGATACCTCGCGCGAGCCTGGGCGCTCGAGGCGCTCGCCCACCTTCGCCCCGGCGCGGTGATCGCGGAGGTCGACCGGACGCTGCGTTCGGGCATGTCGTACGAGCGCTGCGAGCTCGTCTCGGCGGCGGCGGCGCGCGCCGAGGGCGACGCGCGCCCGCGCCTGCTCGCGCTCGCGTCGGACGACGTGCACCACGTCGCGGAGCCCGCGCGCCGCGCGTGGCGCGAGCGCTTCGGCGAGGCGTGCCCGGTCGGCGCCCTCACGGGGTTGCCCATCGAGCTCCTCGACGGCCCCCCGTCGTTGGAGTTCGAGGCGCGCGTGCTCGTGCTCCGCGGCCACGACCAGAAGGCGCGGAAGGCCATGACGCGCGTCGTCCTCACGTCGCCGCCTTCGCGTGAGTCGCTGGTGCTGACCCTTCTCGTGCTTCGCGGGTACGCGTGGAGGGACGTCGAAGGGATGCCCGACAACGACGAGGGGTGGGTCGCGTGGCTCCGCGCTCGCCACGGCGACCTCGCGCTCGACGGCCTGCTGCTCGAAGGCGAGCGTGTGCCCGAGGCGCGCGGGCGGCTCCGGCGGGTCGCGCTGCTGGCCGACGAGGGCTCGCTCTCGGAGGAGTACGTGCGTCGCGTCACCGAGGTGTGGCTGCGGTGCCTCCGCGTCGAGGGGGAGGAGCCCGACGACTTGACGCTCCTCGCGCTGCGCCATCTCCCGGTGACCGACGCGGTGGTGGCGCAGCTCGAGCCGCTGCTCGAGCGCCCGCTCCGGTGGTACGCGGCGTGGACCCTCGCCGAGTGCCTGCGAGCACGCGCGCCCGACGCGGGGCTCGACGCGAGGCTCGCCGCGAGGTTCGCCGACGCGCGCGCGGCGCGGGACTGGGCCGGCGTCGAGCGCTACGGCATGGCGTGCGCGCTGCGCGGCCTCGGCCCCGTCGTCGCGCAGCTCCTCGACGAGGTGTGGAGCGTCGACGCGCCCGACGCCGACGAGGTGCTGTCAAACATCGCGTCGATGCTCCGCGGTGAGAAGGCCCTGACCGACGACTACCTCGTCGACGCCATGGCCGACCCCGCCGCGGCGCGCTTCGCCCGCGTCGCGCGCTGGCTCCCCAGAGACGGCGCCCTGCGCGCGCGGGCGATCGAGCGGCTGAAGCTCGCGCTCGCGCCGACCTCACCTGACAACGCCGCGGCGACGGCGCTCTACACGCTCCTGTGGCAGGAGGAGCTGGCGGTCGACGACCCGGTGGTCGCCGCGGTGTACGAGCGCGCGCCCATGAAGCAGCGGTGCTCGCTGCTGCGCGCGCGGATGGGGCAGGCGCTCGATGACGCGCGCCCGTGGCAGCCCATGCTGGCCGAGCTCCTCTCGCAGCGCGACGAGTCGGTGGTCGGCGAGGCGCTCGACCTCCTGGTGCTCCTGCGCCGCGCCGAGTGGGACGACGACTGGATCGACGCGACCCGGCCGAAGGTCCCCGAGGGGCCCTCGCGCGACGCGTTCGCCGCGCACTTCCGCCGCGAGACCGAGGCGGAGGGCTACTGGTATCGCGACGACGACGAGTGAGTGGGAGGGCGCCGCGGTGAGCGCCTGAAACTGTCAGACCCGACTCGCGGCGCGCGTGATGGCCTCCGAGAGGAGTTCGACCATGACGAACAACGCGATGATCCAGGGTGTCGTGAAGGTCGTGATGAACGCCGCGGGCGGTGAGCACAGCGCGCGCGGGCGGGCCGCCGGGACGGGCGCGTCGCTCGGGGCGACGTTGGGGTCGGTCGTGGGCGGCCCCGCGGGCGCGGTGGCGGGCGCGGCGGTCGGAGGAGGTCTCGCCGTGTGGGTCCACCACGCGCTGGCGGGGAGGTGAGGTCGCGGGGCGCTACTTCGCCACGACGTGCCAGCGAGCGTACTCGCTGCCGTCGTAGTGCCAGAACCCGATGCGCGCGTGCTGGTTGCGGATCGTCGCGGCGATCGCCCAGGCGAGCGCGAGCGGCGTGTCGAACGCGAGCTCGAGCTCGCCGACCGGCGCCAGCGCGGCCGCCACGCGCGCCACCTCGTCGTGCACCTGCTCCGCGGTGACCTCGTCGGAGACCTCGATCACGCGCCAGCCCGGTTTCGCGCGCCACGGGTAGCGCGTGACGAGCGCGCGGGGGCTCGACGCATCACCGTGGGCGGGCGTCGACGCGGCGGCGACCCGCGTCTTCGAGTGCCACCATGGCCGCCCGTCGGGCGCGTGGATGATCCACACGTCGTGCGTGGGGCGGTTGGCGAGCGCCCACCCGAGGGCGGCCCCGAGCACCACGGGCCCCGCGATCGAGAGCTCGACGGGCTCGTACTTCGGGATTGCTTCGACCGCGCGCGCGACCTCCGCGGAGAAGTTGTCGGCCGTAAGCCGCGGGAGGTCGACGCGTACCACGTCGCGGTTGAGGAAGCGCGCGGGTACGTCGGACCGAAACGCCTCGGAGTACACGTGCACGCAGCGCGTCGACGAGCGCCGCAGGATCGGCGGCACGCGGAACGTCAGCGCGAGCAGCTCGTCGAGGTCCTCGCACCACCGCACGCGGAGGCCCTCGTGGGGCTCGATGGCCGGCGCGCGATTGCGCGACACCGCCATCAGCTCCGTGACGCCGAGGCCCGCCGCGACCGCGCGCAGCGCCCGTGCCTTGCTCGGCAGCGCGCGCAAGGTCTCCCCCGGCCTGCCCGTGACTACGACGTTGCGAACGGGCTCGCGTCCGCTCAGCGTACCCACCGCGGCGAGCCAGGTCGCGAGGTAGAACGACGCCCCGCGAACGTCGCGCCGCTCTTCGACGACGTGCTCGAACAACGGGAACGACACCCGCAAGCGGGGCCGGTCTCCGATGCCTCCGAGCGTGCGCCACGCGGCGTCGAGGGCCTCGACCATCGCGTCGCGCTCGGCGCCTGCGATGCCGTCGGGGAGCGCGTCGGCGGTGAGCGAGTCCTCTCCGGCGCGCGCCTCGCGAACGACCACCCGCAGCACGCGGCTGCGGGCGTCCTCGGCCACGTCGACCAGCGGAAAGAACACCGCCCGTGATGCGCGCGCGTCGCCGCGCACCACGCTCGCGAGGTCGTCGCGCTCGTCGTCCGTGAGCACCGGCGAGTCGGCCCACCCCTCGAGCATCGTGACGGCGAGGTCGCGCCGCGCGTGCTCCATCGCAGCTTCGATCGCCTGACGACGTGCGCGCGGAGAGCTCACGGCGCCCTCGGCTCGTCGGGCTCGAGCCTCCATGCGCGGGCTCCATGGCGGAGCGTGACTCGCTCCAGGTCCACGTCGAGCAGCGAGCGCGGCGGGTGACAGGTGAAGACCCCGAGCTCCTTGACGAACACGGCGCGGTGCTCGTCGCCGCTGCCCCACACGAGCGCGAAGGGGCCGTGGCCTTCGGGGGGAGGCGCGTCGAGGAGGGTGGCGGTGATCTCGCCGGCGTCGTCGACGCGGAGGCGCACGCGCGCCTCGCCGCCGTCGACGGGCCGGAGCTGGAGCACGGGGCTGGCGGTGGCGGTGCCCGCGGCTGCGGCCATCCACGACGACACTCGCCGACCTCTCGACGCGGGCGCCTCGGGGGGCGGCGCCCAGCGCGCTCGTGAGGGCGCCTGGTCGAGCACGTCGAGCCACCACGGGAGGGCGCCCGGCCACATCGCGGCCCGAAGCTCCGCCGGAGCCTCACGCTCGCCGCGCTCGATCGCCTCGCGGAGCGCGTCGATCATCGGGCCGACGCGCGCCTCGATGGCCCTCGCCGTGGCGCTCAGCTCGCCGCGGAGGTCGCTCGCTCGCTCGAGCGTCTCGTCGCTCGCCGAGGGGTCGCTGACGAGCGCCGCGAGCGCGTGCTGGAGCGCGTCGACCTCGTCGGCGCGCCAGCAGAGCACCCACGCGTCGACCGCATCGATCGGCTCGCCGTGCTCGATCGCCTCGCAGAGCGCGTCGGCGCAGTCCCACGCGTGCGCGCCGACGTCGTGGGCGATCACCGCGAGGCGCCCCACGCCGTGCCGCGCGAGCTTCGCCCGCAGCGCCGCCCTCGCCGCCCGCGAGACCGTCGGGGAGACCCCGCGCGCGCGCAGCAGCCTCGCCCCCAGCGCGATCGACGCCGCCGTGGGAGCCTCCTCGACGCGCAGGAGCGCCTCCCACTGCTCGCGCGAGGCCCACTGTGGAAGGTCGATGCGTTCCATGCTCAAGCCTCACCGACGGTACGCGGCCCGCCCTCGTCGTCTGACCGATCGCTCTCGCGGACCCCCACGATGCGGGCGGCGATCTCGGAGACCGCGCTCGTGAGCGTCGGCGCCAGGCGCGCGTACGCCGCGCGGAGGTAGGTCCTCCCCACCTCGCGGTCTTTGTACGCCCGGTCGCGCGCTCGCTTCGCCTCGCGCCACGCGTCGGGATCGACGCCGGGGTCGGGCATCGCGAAGGGGGCCGCGGGGTTGAGCCGATGCGCGAGGTACGCGCCGGCGCGCTTGCGCTGGCGAGGGGTCACCGCCGCGAGCAGCAGGTCGGCCGCCTCGCGGATCGTCGCGAGCACCTCGGCGTCGGGCGCCTCGTCGGCCTCGTCGTCGCGCGGCTCCGTCGCGAGCCTCTCGGCGAGCCGCGCCTCGCGCTCCCGCGCGCGCCACCCGTCGACGTACTTGCTCAGCGCGACGCGCTGCACGTATCGGACTGCGGCGTCGGGCTCGTCGACGGGGATCCCGCGCGCGAGGCACCGCTCGAGCGTCATCGCGCAAGCGTCGTCGGCGAGGCCCTCGTCGAGGTGCTGGCGGAAGCGCCCGCGCAGCGCCCCGTGGCTCACCGCCGTCACGGCGGCGAACAGCGACCGCTGGGCCGCCCGCTCGGTGAGCCCCACGTCCTCGCCGCGCAGGTGGCGCAGCGCGCGAACGATCGCCTCGCCGTGGGACGCGTCGCTCATCGGTCCCACCCTCGCAGGAGCTCGTGCGCGCACTCGATCGACGCGGGGAGCGACCCCTGCGGCGGATGGGAGACCCACCTCGCCGACGCGGAGAGCGCGCCCCGCGCGTCGAGCGAGCCTCCGACGATCGCGGTGAGCTGCCCGTGCATCGCGACGGCGTCGACCTCGCGGTGACGCACCCTCGCGCCGAAGAGATCCGCCGCCTTCTGGCGCCGCTTGAAGAGCGACCACGCGGCGATCTCGCGCGGCTGCATCGGGGTGCTCTGCCGCCCGCCCGGCCCCAGCGAGTTGCACACGACGTCGGCGAGCACGAGGCCGGGCACCTGCCGCGCGTCGCCGTCGTGGCGCTGAAACGTGCACTCCAGCGCGGCGGCGGGGAGCCCCAGCCCGGCGCAGACGCGCGACGCGAGGGAGGTCGCGTCGAGCGAATAGCCCACGGCGTCGGGCGCCTGACGGTGATAGATCACGTCGAGCCGAGCGGGGGTCTGGGCGCGGAGGCCCCGCGCGAGCCACGCGAGCGCGTCGAAGACCAGCGCCTCGGTCATCGAGCGCGAGCGGCCCTCGGCGAAGGTCATGTCGTGCTCGGCGACGAGCAGGGTGTGAGCCTCGGGGAGCCCCGCGACGACGGCGCGCAGGTCGTCGCGCACCGCGGTGGAGAGAGCCTCGAGCGCGTCGTGCAGGCTCGGGTCGGCGAGGGGCACCCGTCGAAACGCCTGCTGCGACGTCGAGAAGCGCCGCGCGCCGTCGCGGTGCGCGCGCCACGATGGGGGGAGGGGGGCGTCGTCGGGGAGCTCGTGGAGCGCACGCGCCATCGAGGCTCCCGCGTTGATGTCGCAGAAGTGCCACGCGCCGGGCCACTCGCGAAACGCGTCGGTGAGCGGCGGGCGGAGCAGGGGATCGTGCGCCGCGGAGTCGCCCGGCAGGAGCACACCGCCGAGCACGCGCGGCCCGAGGGTCGCGTTGCTGCGCGTCGGGAACTGCCCCGACTCATCGACGTAGAGCGTGAACACCATGACCCGTCGCAGCCCCTTCGGAGCGGGCGCAGGCTACGCGAGCGCGCGCGCCCGCCGCAAGCCCGTCACGCCGCGTGCTCGAGCGCCCTCCACCCCCGCAGCGCGCGGTTGCGGTACGCGGTGAGCACCACGCCCGACGCCGCGCAGACCACGTGCACGCCCTCGAGGTGCTCGATGCGCACGCCCTCGCTGCGCCACGCGGCGGCCACCTCGGCGCGGCCCACCACGTACATCACCGTGTCGTGTCCGAGCGCCTCGCGGCCGTAGAGCATCGCCTGCTCCACCGTCACGCGCGAGAGCGCCCGCTGCTGCATCCGCCGCAGCGCGTGCACCGAGTACGTCACGCCGCGCTGCTCCACCGGGGTGTCGATCGCCATGGTTTGTCTCCTCGCGAGGGGAGACGAGGGGCGGGAGCAGGGCCTGACAGTCGACCTCACCGCGGCATCAGCCCTCGACCTTCAGCACCACGTCACCCGTTGCGAGCGCGACCGACACCTTGCGCCCCTCCTTGAACTCGTTGCCATTGAGCTGCTTGAAGCCGTGGAACTCGACCTTCCCGAGCACCGCACGCACCTTGCGGCCGTCGGCCAGCTCGAGCGCGACCTCGCCGTTGCGGAAGTAGCGGATCTTGCCCGCCACCGTGCTCGTCGGCGTCAGCGCCACCTGCATCACGGGCTTGCTCGGCGCCGCGGGCGCACCCCGCGGTGCGGTCACACCCGGCGCGGGCGCGCCCGCCTTCACCGCCGCTCGCGGAGGCGCCACGTACTTCGGCACGCCCGTCTTCTCGCGCCAGCTCTTCACGTCGCCCGCGGGGGCGAGCGCGAGGCGGCTCCTCTTCGCCTCGGCGAACTCGTTGAAGGGCTCGATGCGCATGTGGCGCGCCTCCTCCGAGCCCGCCGCGAAGGGCTGCGCGCACGCGAGGAGCTGCGTCACCTGCAACGACCCGCGCCATCCGCCCGGCACCTTGTACGCGCTGGCCTCCTCCTCCATGCGCTTCTCGAAGAGGCCCTGGCACTCGTCGAGCGTCGTCTCGCGGTCGTCGTTGGTGCGCAGCGGGTCGAGCACCGACAGCTCGACGCGCACGCTGCCGTAGCCGAGCGAGCGCGCCATGCCGAGCGTGTGCTTCGCGCCCTTGTCGCCCCCGAAGCGCGCGGCCCACACCAGCGCGCCCAGCTCGTCGCGCCGGAGGTTGTGCACGCGCATCTCGCCCTCGAACACCGTGCCCTCGGCGACGGGCGCGAACTCCGTCATCACCGAGGGCTTCGCCTTCGACGGAAGCTCGGGGCGAGCGTTCGCCTTCGCGTGGGGCCGGTAGCGCTTCCAGCCGCGCACGCGCGCCTCGTCGTCCATGAACGTGCGGTATGCGCCGCTCGGCTGCGCGCCGGGCTGGTAGGGGTCGTCCGATTGCTCGACGTAGTTCGGGTAGTAGCTCGCCTTCGGGGCGCCCAGCACCGCGGTGACCTGGGGCAGCTCGCGCGCCTTGCCCTGCGCCGTCGCGAGCCCGATGCTCACGCGACCTCGCAGCGCGCCGCCGTCGCCCTCCTTCGCGCCCGGAGGGACCGTGCCGAAGATCCGCTCCGCGAGGTCGAGGCCGCCGACCTCGGGCTGCGCGCGCAGCACCGCGTCCTTGACGCCGTGGCGGTACGCTAGGCGGAACATCATCGCCAGCCCGAACGCGCGCAGCGAGCCGTCGCGCTCGGGCAGCACGAACACCGGCACCTTCTCGCCGGCCTTGTAGGCTTCCTTCCAGAAGCCCCACTCCTCGTTGGGGTCGGACTGGAGGCGGTTCTGCTGCCCACGGCCCGCGTGCACGAACTCGAACACCTCGAACTGCTTGCGCGTCACCAGCAGCCGCGGCACCGCCACGGGGTCGGCCGCGGTCGCCGGCGCGAACACGAAGTCGTGGTGCTTCGCGCTGCCCGCGCCCTTGCGCTTCGCCGCGTCGGGCCTCCACGGCGACGGCTGCCCGGTGAACACCAGCCGCCCGCTGCGCACGGCCCCCTTGTCGACCACCACGCCGGCCTCGCCGAGAAAGGGCACGCCCGCCGCGCTCCGCTGCTGGATCGGGCGGAACACCCGCACCTCGACATCGACGTCGCGCGAGGCCGCGCCCCAGGTCTCGTACTTCCTCACCGACGACTGACGGTCACCGGGCGAGAAGTTCCTCACCCCGCGCTCCTGCGCGAGCTTCATCAGCCGCCCGTACTCGATCTTGTAGAAGTGGCACGGCGTGATCTCGGCCACGACGTCGTCGGGGTCGTCTTCTTCGATCGGGCGCTCGCGCCCCACGCTCGCGGCCTCGCGGAGCGCCGCGCGCTCGCCGTCGTCGAGCCGACGAAGCCAGCCCGCAGAGACCAGCGGCACGGGCTCGGGCTTCGTGCCGTGGCCCCGAGGGTCGGGCACCTGCCGGATCTCGGCCATGTACTGGCCGTAGACGTCGCGATTCTGCAGGTCGCGCACGCCGTAGGTGTGGTCGTTCACGCGCGACAGCCGCCCGAAGCTCGCGATCTCGATCACGTTGCGCAACAGCCCGCGGATCGAGCTGCCGGGGATCGCGACCGCGTTGTCGGGCGTGCGGAAGAAGCTCACGCGCGTCGGCTTGCCGTTCACCGACGTCGCCGCGCCGCGCACCATGAGGGGCGTGTCGGCGATGACCTTGTAGGTGATGCGCGCGGTGATTCCGTCGCGGTAGGGCACGTCGTGCGAGACCGGGGAGCCGTCGACGAAGACGTGCTCCGACACGGGGACGAAGTTGTACGGGGCGACGATCTTCTCCATCACGCTCGCTCCTCGATGCCCTTCCAGCCAGTGAAGCGCGAGAGCCACGGGCGCCACACGCGCACTTCGTCGATCTCTTCGGCCTTCCAGTACGTGCGGTAGGTGAGCTTCGGCCGGTCGCTCCCTCTCGGTCGGTCGATCGAGCTCAAGACCTCATCGTCGAACGCGACGCAGTCTTCGACCTTCGCGCCCTCGAAGGCCGTCTCGGCCACGGTCGTCACGAGCCACGCGTCGCCGCCGTAGCGCACGTGAACGCTCCGCCCCGACGCGGCCAGCACCTCGGCCGACAGGATCGTCGACGGCGGCAGTGCGCCCCCTCGCCACGCCGAAGGCGTCTCGCTTCGGCCGCACACCCAGCCCGCGCCGCCCGCCGCCGCGAGCGCCGCGCGCACCTCGCGCTCCGTGCACGTCTCCGTGCGCACCCACACCCGCGTCCGCTCCGCCCCCGGGCACTTCGTGACGAAATCAGCTTCCACGGTCGCTCCCTCCGCGCAGCCACGCCGCGACATCGCCGTCGAGTTTGCCCTTCACGAAGCCATGCCCTCGGCCGCTGCCGCCGCCGATGGCGAGGCGGCCTTCGAGCAGGTCGGTAACCGCGTCGTGCAGGGCGCGGCGCGCCTCGTCGGGCACGCGCGCCGCGTCGATCAGCACCTCGACCTTGATCGTCCCGCGGTGGAGCGGGGCCTCGCTGAAGAGCATCCCGTCCATCGGCCCGCCCGTGAAGCGGTCGATGCTCACGTGGTCGAGCACTCCGTCGCGGGGCGACGCTCCGGCGGCGCTCGCCGTCGCGAGCCACGCGTCGCCGAGGTGAACGCGGCCGGGCTTCTCGTCGCGCCGCGCGCCCGACTTCTTCTCGGTGCCGAAGAGCTTCTCGAGCAGCTTCTCGGGGGCATCGCCGACGAGAGGAGCCGGCTCGTCGGCCCACTGCTTCGCGTGCTTGCGCAGGTGAAACAGCGCGCGGTGACGGAGGGCCCCTTTGATCCCCGACGACTGCACGAGGTTCTGCGCGTCTGCCCCCTCGCTCACGGTCGCCTCGTGCGTCCGCTCGTCCCAGGCGATCACGGGCTCGGTCTTGGGGACCATGTTGATCGCCTTGTCGCCGCGCGTGTGAGACGGGCGCGTCGGGTCGCCGTTGCCGAAGAGCCAGTAGTCCAGGGGCTCGAGCACGAGAGAGCCGCGCCTGAGGCCCTCGGCCGTGACGGCCTTCAACGACTCGAGCTTCTTCACCGGGAGCACGTCCAGCGGCGCCGACACGTCGAGCGATTTCGGGAGCCTCGCCCAGAGCGCGAGATGCTTCGTGAGGTCGAACGCGCGCGCCTGCACGCGCTTCAGCGCGAGCGCGCCGTAGCCGCGGCGGGTGCGACCGCCCACGCGAAGCGTCGAGGAGTGCAGCACCCCGAGGAGCTCGTTGAGATCCCCCTCCGCTCCGGGGCCGTCGACGCGCAGCTCGAAGGTGAAGCGAGCCCCTCTGGGCACCAGCCGCTCGTCGTACTTGCCCGCGCCGTCGACCGCTCCCCGGTCGCTCAGGCGCACGTGGTCGCGCACCACGCCCCCTTCGAGCAGCGCCAGGAACGCCCGGTCACGCTCGGGCAGGGTGCTGCGGTCGACGTCCCAGCGCATCGGCACGGGCCTGTCGTGCGCGTCGTGGACCTGCGCCCACGAGACCTTCACCCGCGACGCCGTGCCCTTGTCGTCCCTCTGATACCCGAAGAGCTTGTGCGCCCTCTCGCCGTCGGCGCCGCCCGGCAATGCGTGCCGCAGCACGCCTGCGATCGACGGACCGGGGATCGTCGGCAGGCCGTTCGCGTCCGTCACGCACACGCTGTCGATCAGGTCGTCGCCGCGCCCCGTGCCGACGGTGAGCGGCGTCGTCGCCTCGACCGTGACCCGCGCGAGCGCGATCTCCGTGGACCTCATCGCGCACCTCCCCTCGCGGCGCGCTGCTGGCGCACCGCGTGGCTGCTGAGAATCTCGAGCGTCATGCCCGGCACGGGCTCGGGCGCCTTGATGTCCTTCACCTCGTGGACGATCCACTGCGCGAGGGTCTGACCCCCCTGCTTGACGCCCCAGCGGTCGCGGAGCGCCCGCACGCCGCGCTGCGGGCCCGTCGCCCTCACGAAGCCGTCGAGCGCGTCGCCCAGCGCGATTGCGCCGAGGGCGCGGTTGACCCGCGCGAGCCTGCGGACCTCGCCCCACTGCGAGGCAGGCAGCGTCCAGCGCGGGCGCTCGCCCAGCGCTCGGAGCAGCTTCATGGCGTTCGTCCACGCCTGATCGCGCGCGAGCCGCTCGCCATGCTGGCGGTCGATCCACCCGATGAGTGGATCGGCCGGCGCCGCGAGCGGCGCGGCCACGGACCTCGCCGTCGCGGCGCGCGAGGAGAACACGGGCTTCGCGTCGCGCAGCAGCTCGGGCTCGAACGCCACGCGCCCGAGGCCCTCGGCGAGATGCTCGCCGACCCCGCGAGCGGCCTGCTCGCGCGCGCGATCCCACGCCTCGCGAGGCAGCGTCGAGCCGTCGGGTGACTCGAAGCGCAGCACGCTGCCCTCGACGATCACCTGCCGGTCGAGGTCGGGGCGCTTGCGATGCGCGTTGAAGGGCGAGTAGCGCCGCGTACGGAGGTACGAGCGCGACGTGGCGAAGACCCAATGCTTCGGCAGGCCGAACTGCGCGGCCGTGGGGGTGAACGTCGGCTGGCCCGTCTCACGGTCACGCAGGCACACGTCGGAGAGGCACCACACCAGCACCGAGCTCGCGTCACGAAAGGGAGCGGTCTTCGGGGCCACATGCTCGCGCGCCGAGCGGGCGACCTTCGCGGCGCCGAACTCCGCGCTGCGCGAGCGGCCGACGCGGATCGTGCCCGCGCCGACGAGGGCCTTCTCCACGGCCGCGAGCGCGGACGCGTCGTCCGACGAGAGCTCCGCCACGAAGGTCTGGCCGCGGGTGAGCGCCGACATCGTGAAGAGGAACCCATCACGCGCGCGGCCCTCGGCGCCGATGGCCGTTCGCATCGTGCGCGAGCGGCCGGGCTTACGGAGCACGCCGTGTGCGTTGACGTATCCGCCGCGCACCTGCTGGTACTGCGTGTCGGGCGCGCGGGCGCCCTCCAGCGACAGGTTCACGACGTGGCCCGTGACCTGATCCGAAGGGTCCGTGGCGCTCTCGCCCTTGGGGACGTGCCAGGCGAGGGGGGTCGGCCACGCGGGCTCGCCGTCGACCAGCGGGAGGGCGCAGCCGAAGCGCACCCTGCCCGAGTGGAAGATCGTCCACTCGCCGTCGGGCAGCCCGTGATCGTGGTAGCCCGCGCGCGCCATCGCGCCGAGGAGGCACTGGCCCGGGATGTACGTGAGGGACTCGTGCGCGTCGATCGTGGCGTTCGAGGCCGTGATCGCGACGTCGTCGAGCAGCTCGAGCTCCAGGATGACCGTGCTCACAACGTCACCTCCCGCACCGTCACCCGGCCGAAGCCCCGATTGCGGTGCCCCCCCACCCCGTCGATGAGGCACAGCGCGCGAGCGAGCTCGGCGGCCCATGCTCCGCCGGGCCCGGTCACCTCGGCGTAGAGCTTCATCGGAACCACCACCTCGATCGTGCGCAGCGTGTGCTCCTCGGCGATGCCGTCGTCGGTGACCTTCGTGCTCGCGAAGGGGCGGAACAGCTCCGCGAGCTTCGGCCGGTTCTGCTTCGCGCTCGCCCAGGCGCGCCAGCGATCGGCCTCCGCGCGGCCCCTGCCGAGCACCGCGGAGCCGACGACGAGCTCGCCCGGGTCGGTCGCGAAGCGCATGGCCTCGAGGTTCGCCTCGCGCGTCTCGGGCGTCGTCTCCTGCCCGGGGAGTGCGCCGGAAATCGGCGTGCCGAACCACGTCGTCGCGCTCCCCTTCGGGACCCCGTCTTGGAACCGCTCGGCGAGCTCGACCGCCTCGCGCAGCAGCCCCTTCACCTGCTTGCCCGGCACGCAGGGAAGGCCCACGTCGTCGCGAAAGGCGATCGCGTCGGCGTTGGGCCCGGCCCCGCGCCCCGTGCCCACGTGCCAGTACCCGTGGATGTCGAACTCGAGGATCACTGCTTCACCTCCGCCTCGAAGGCCACGTCGGGGTCGACCGAGAGCCACGTGAGCGCGTCTGCGACGGGCGTCGTGTGGTCGGCGTCTTCCGTCGGATGGCCGCGCCACGCGCCCCGCGTCGCGCTGAGGTCTCTCAGCGCCGCTTCGAGCGCCTCGCGGGTCACGGCCCGGTCGGCGTCGCGGTCGCGGTTGCGCTCCACCATGTCGAGCATGCGCTTCCAGAGCGCGCGCTCGCGCGAGTCGCCGAGCCTCTCCTCGGGGTCGGCTTCCTTGCGCGGCGCCGCTTCGAAGGTCACCTCGGTGAGCCACTCGCGCAGCGTCCCCTTCGGCGCCGCCTGATCGCGGATCAGGCTCGCGAAGTGACGCAGCCTGGCGAGCGACCACTGCCCGTCGGTGAGCGTCCAGGGGCCACCCACGAGGCGGTCGGGCGTGCCCGCCACGGCGAGCTCTGCCTTACAGATGTCACGCCAAGGCTGCACCGCCGCCGTCGTCACGCGGTGGAAGGCGACCGCCGCCGGGGTCGGCGCGTCCTTGTCCTTCACGGCGAGGTTCTTGCGCGTCTCCTTCTTGGCGTACGTGCAGAGCTCCTCGGCGAGGTCGTAGGCCGCGTGGTAGGGGAAGGCCTGCTTCACCATCGCGATCCCGGCCGACGCCGTCATCGGGCCGCCGGGCAGGCCTTGGGTCTCGTGTTCGAACGCCTTCAGGAAGGCCCACGTGAAGGGCAGCGCATCGGCCGCCCGCGTGAGCATCGTCAGGTCGTCGCCGCCCAGCACCACGGCGCGCATCGGCACCTCGTGGCTGGCGCGCTTCCACGCGCGGTCCTTGGCGCGCAGCGCAGCGACGTGGGCGATGGCCCGCTTCGTGGCCGCCTCGGTGGCGTGGAGCAACCCCTTGGAGAGCGCCTCGAGGTCCGTGAGGGTCTTCATCGCCCGAACGCGCTTGCCGATGCCGTTGCCGTCGGCATGCACGATCGCGACGTAGCCCTCGTCGAAATCCTGCTCGCCCGTGCCGCGCACGAAGCGACGGCCGCCATCGAGAAGGAGCTTGTCGAAGCGGTCTTCGAGGCGCTTCTCCGCGCCCTCCCACGCCACCATCTTCGCGCCGGTAGGCGCGTCGAGGAGGGCCTTGCCGGTGGGATCGTCGACCGCGGCGAGCCCGGTGCGCCCGGCGCGCTCGACCAGCGGGCCAGGCTCGGGCAACGACACCATCGGACGCATGCGGTCTTCCTCGAGGCGTTCGAAGAGGGTGCGCCACGCGCGCTCGTCGGGCGCGTCGCCCGCGAACTCGACCCACGCCTGCGTCACCGCGAGGCCGGGCCGCGTGCGCGCGCAGTACATCGGCCACGCGCTGGCGAAGCGCGCGAGGGCGTCACGGTCGGTGAAGACCGCCATGACGCCGCCCGCCGCCGCCGCGATGAGCTCCGCGCCGGCGCAGCGCGGGTCTTCGAGCCACTCCTGCGCCTTGTCGGCCAGGGCGTTGACGAGGTCGCTCGCGCCCGCGATCTCGCGCAGGCGCGACGTGCCGAGCACGTAGTCTTGAATGCCCTTCGCCTCGCTGCGGTAGAGCCACTTCGTCATGTCGTTCTCCATGCGCCACGAGCCGAGACGCGCGGCGGGGCGCTCGTCTGACACTTCGCGGCACGTCGTCGGGACGTTCGCGGGCGACGCGACCCCACGTGGAGCACGGTCGCGCCTGCGGCATTCAGACGCGTTTCAAGCGTCCGCTGCGCTGACCACCGTATCTGCTCGCGCGTTGGCATCGCCGCCACCTCCCACGCTCCAGCGTCGCCCCAACCCGGGCTGTCGCGGGGGCGAACGCTCCTACACTCGAGGTCGGGCTGTCGAGCGAAAACGTCAGCGCGTTCCTACGCCGCTTCCGCCGCGCGTGCGGTCCTCGCCGCCCGGCTACCGCTCCGCAGCGGCATGCGCGGCGTCACGCCTGGAACGCCTTCGGGCACGCGCCACGCAGGTCTGCCTCGAGCGAATCGACGAGTCGCTCCATGAGTTGCATCACTGCCTCAGGTCCGCGCGAGAACGCCGCCCGCGCCGCGCGCGTCGACGGTGGCGTCGCGTGCGCGATGGCATTTCGAAGCGTCAGCACGGTGCGCCACGCGTTGTCGCGCCCGCCCTCTGCCTCGTATTCGACCCCCTGCGCGTCGACCCAGTCACGCGCCGCGAGCTCGCGAGTCTCCTTGTGGTCGGGCGCCTTGCCGAGCGCGACGCACCCCACGGAGACGCACGCCTCCCGCAGAGAGAGGCTCGAGCGCAGGAGGTCGCCCCGGCGAAGGGCCGCCCGCGCGGCCGCGAACTGCTGGGCCGCGATGCTGCCGTGGTGCGTCGCGATGAGCTCATCGAGGTGCGCGCGGAGCGACGCGAGCTCGGCCTGCGCTGCCGGCGCGAGGTTGCCGAGCATCCCGACGGTCTCGCGCGCGGCCTTCTGGATCGCCTCCGGCTGGTTGAGCTGCCACGCGTCGGCCAGTCGTTCGAGCGGCCCGCGCAGCCGGTGGTCGCACTCGATCGCGTCGACGAAGCCACGGGGGTCGCCCGCCCGACGAGCGTAGGCCACGGCGCGGTCGATCCGCACGCTCCGGAGCACCCCGTCGAGGCGTACCACGGGCGTGCGCCCCGTGGCCGGGTCGGTGAGGTCGAGCGCGCCCGAGTAGAGCGCCTCGATCGTGACGCCCGTGAGCGTCTCGAGCGCGACGAGCGTCTGCGCGAGGAGGATGCGCTGATGGCCGAGGCCGTGCGTGACATCCGCGAGCACGATGTCGTGCGATGCGACGAGCGCGCGCATCCGGTCGAGGAGCGCACGCTGGTGCCGCTCGTCTGCGAGCGTCTCGACGAGCTCGCAGCGCACGCTCACGCCGAGCGACGCGCTCAGGAGCGCCTGGAGCGCGTCGAGGTCCGGACGGAGCACATCCGCGAGCGCGGCGCCTGACTCCTCGTGCTGGAACAGGCGGGTCCAGAGGTCGGTCGGCGGGTCGTCGAGCAGCTCCGAGAGCGCCGCCCAGATACTCTTGGTCGTGCCGAGGATCACCGCCACGTCGGGCAGGCGTTTCGCCCGCCGCAGATGTTCGAGCAGTGCGACGACGAAGACCGCCCGCTCGTCCACCGTGCCATCGTCGAAGTCGTACTTCGCCCTTCGATACCGGTGCTCGGTCGTGTTGGCGCCCGAGACGATCTGCGGCCGACCGAGGAGTGAGAACAGAACCCTTGCCATGTTGCTTCCCCGTGCGTCCCTTCTGCGAGAAGCCACGCTCCTTGTCAGAGCAAGTGTCCCGCCCGAGATGCCCCTTCGTGAGCCCCCTCTCGCGTACCGCCTGACGTCGAGGGCCGTCAAGCACCATGACGCCGCGCCCTCGCGCCGTCTGACAGCGCCGCGTCACGCACGCGGCCGTTGCCCCGCGCGACCGCGCAGGCATACCCTCCCGCGCGGGAGGCTCACCCATGGACCCCACCGATCTGCGCGACTGGCTCGCGCCCCTTCACAACATGGGGCTGCGTCGCACGCGGCTCGCGGTGACGCTGCGACGCGACGTGGCCTTCGACGACCCCGCGTGCTCGATCGTTCGCGGGCTCGCGGCGGCCTCCCTGCGAGGCGCGCGCTGCCTCACCCGCGCCGACCGCTGCGAGGGCTGCGTCGAGACGGCGGCTTGTGACTACGCCTCCCTCGTCGGGACGGGCGACGAGGACGACGGCGACGTGACGCGCCCGTGGTGGCCCGCGGGCGTGCCCGGCGAGACCTCGCGTCCGCGCGGCGATCGCTGGCAGGTGACGCTCACGTCGGTGCCGTCGAGGGCGCCGCGCGTGTCGCCGCTCGTCGCGGGCATGGTCGACGCGCTCGAGCGCCTCGGTGACCCGATGCTCACCCGCAACGCCGTCGAGGAGCTCGACGCGGGGCCCGTGGCCTGGCCCGCTCCCCCCGACGGGGTGCGCGCGCTGCGGGTCACCACGGTGAGCCCGATCCTCGTGCGACTCGATGGAGACGGCGGGCTCGACCGGAGCGCGAGCCGATGCCCCGACGCGCCGTGGCTGGCGTTTCTCGCGGGCGCGGCGCTGCGGAGGGTCAGCGCGCTGGTGAGCACCTTCGCGGGCGAGCGCACGCCGCGGATCGCCCTGCCGGACCTGGGCTCGGTGCGTACGCGTGAGGGGGCGCTCACCGACTGGCGGGGGTCGCGCTTCAGTCGACGACAGCGCAGGCGCATCCCGTTGCGGGGCTTCGCGGGCAGCGCGGTGGTCGAGGGCGACGCGCTCGCGGCGCTCTACCCGCTGCTCGAGGCCGCGACGGTGACGAGCGTGGGGCGGAGCGTGGCGCTGGGCTTCGGGTCGCTGCGCGTCGAGGCGCTGCGATGACCGACGGGCGCAGGCCGTGGGTGATCGCCTACGACATCGCCGACGACGACCGGCGCACGCGCCTCGCGAAGTACCTCGAAGCCCACGGCCACCGCGTGCAAGAGAGCGTGTTCGAGCTCCTCGCGACGCCCGAGGAGATCGAGCGCGTGCTCGAAGGCGCCCGCGCGCCCAGGCGCTTCGACGAGGCGCTCGACGCGCTCCGCGCGTACCCCCTCTGCGCGAGCTGCCACGGCGGCGCGAGGGTGTTCGGGCGATCGGAGCCGGTGCTCACGCCGGGGGCTCCCGTCGTGTTGTAGAACCGCCAACGTAGGGGGGGACCGATGTCGCTGTTCGATGACTCCATCGCGATGGCCTCGCTTCGCGCCGCGCTCGATCAGGCGGCCGAGAACCGCGCGGGCCCTGGCTCCGACGGCGTGTCGGTGGCGCAGTTCGCCGCCGGCGCCGAGCGCGAGCTCGGGCAGTTGCACGACGAGCTGGTGAGCGGCGAGTACCGGCCGCGCGCCGCGCGCACGATGCAGATCCCAAAACCCGGCGGGGGGCACCGGCGCCTCGCGGTGAGCTGCGTGCGCGACCGCGTGGTGCAGCACGCGCTGGCCGCGACGCTCTCTCGCGCGCTCGACGACGCGCTGCACCCCATGGCCTTCGCGTGGCGCCGGGGGCGCTCGCCCCACGACGCGCTCGCCGTCGTCGACCGCGCCATGCTCGAAGGGCGCGAGTGGGTGTTTCGCGGTGACATCGAGTCGTTCTTCGACCGCATCCCTCCAAACGCGGTGCTCGACGCGCTGCGCGGCCTCACGGCCGACGACTCGCTCGTGGCGCTCGTGCAGCGGGTGCTCACGGCGGGCGCACTCACGGGCGCGCAGATCGCCGACCCCGCGCTCGGCACCGGGCAGGGCTCGCCCCTCTCGCCGCTGCTCGCCAACGTGTACCTCATCCCCTTCGACCGCGCGATGGAGGCCGCGGGCTTCGAGTGCGTGCGCTACGGCGACGACCTCTGCGTTCCGGCGTGGACGCGCGACGGCGCCGAGCACGCGAGGTCCACGGCGCGCGACGTGATCGCGAGGCTGCGGCTCGCGCTCAACACCTCCAAGGAGGAGATCCGTCACCGAGGGGAGAGCTTCACGTTCCTGGGCTTCACGTTCCACGCGCAGGGGCGAAGGCCCGGCGACAAGGCGCGGCGGCGGCTGGCCGAGGCCGTCGAAGAGACCCTGCGCACGCGCCCCTCGGACGGCGTCGAGGAGCTCGACGAGCTGCTGGGTGGATGGGCCGGCTTCTACGGCTCGCTCGCGGGGGTCGAGCTGCCGGATGCGCTGCGAAGGGAGGCCGAGGCCCGCATCGCCGCCCGCTCGCAACGCCAGCAGTTCGGCGACAAGGGCCGCCCGACGACCTCCGCGCCGACGACGCGCAACGAGGCGGAGCCGCCGCCCGCGACGCCGCCCTGGGAGCCTGCGGTCGAGGGCAACGCGTGGCAGCTCGCGGCGCTGCGGCTCGCGGGCGCGCAGGGCACGAGCGACGAGTCGTCTGTGCGTGATGCGCTGCGCACGTCGCTCGACGTGCCCGCGGAGGCGTGGCCCGACCTGGCCGCCGCGCTCGCGCGCTTCGACGCTCGCGGCGCAGCGGAGATGCTCGCGGCGGCGGGCCGCTTCGGCGACGCGGGCGAGGCGGAGCGCATCGAGCGCCCGCCGCACCTCGCGGTGACGGCCGACCGTCCGCGCGGCGTCGCGGTGGTCGTCGAAGACGCCGAGGAGCGGCCGCGCTTCGTACCCGAGGCGGGCGACGCGGAGCGCCTGCTCGACCTCTTCGGCGGCGCGGAGCACGCGCACTTTCGCGACGTGAAGGTCGGCGAGCGCACCGAGCGCCAGCGGCTCATGCAGCCCGCGGGCGTCGAGCAGGCGAGGGCGCACCTGGCGGGCACGTACTGGCTCGGGGCGTTTCCGCTGCGGGGCAACCACTCGGTGCGCTTCGCCGCGGTGCGGGTCGTGGAGGCCGCGAGGGCGCGCACCGACCCCAAGCGTCGCGCGGCGATCCCCGCCGCGGTGCACGACGACGCGCGGCGGGTAGGCCAGGCCGTCGAGGCGCTCGGGCTCGCGCCCGTACACAGCCTCGAACCCGGCCGCGCGCGGGTGGTCTGGGTGCTCTTCGCGCAGGCGGTGACGGCGGCGAGGGCCCGCGCGCTCCTCGCGCTGGTGCTGCACCGCGTGGGGACCGCGCAGCCCGACGTGACGCGCGAGCTCGTGCCGATGCAAGACACCGCGCGGCCCGACAAGCCCGGCGCTGGCGTGCTGCTCCCGCTGGGGCTCGACCCCCGCACGGGCGAGCGCGCGTGGTTCTGCGACGGTGATGGGAGGCCCATGCCCGACGCGTGCGCGTGGCTTCGGACCCGCGTGCCCGATCGGCCCGAGGCCATCACCGCGGCGCTGGGGATCAAGCCGAAGCTCCCGGTGCTGAGCTCGCCGCAGCGGCCGCCGCCCGCGGCCACGAAGCCCGCGCAGGTGTCGCCGCCGAGGCGCGAGGCGGCCGCGACCGAGGCGGCGCCCGACGACGCCGCGAGGGCGCGCGCCGTGGCGATGGAGACGTCACCGCTGCGCGACTGCCCGCGCGCGCAGGAGGTGTACGCGGGGTGCAGCGTGCTGCGGCACTACGTCGATCAGGCCGCGGCGGGGCAGGGGATGGCGACCTCGGAGCGCATCTGGGTCGCCGACGTGCTGGGGCGCCTCGGCGCCGAGTCGGTGCCTGCGATATCGAGGCGGTGTTCCGCCACCTCGACGACTGGAAGCCGGGCATGGCCGCGCGGCACGTCGCGAGGCTGTACCCGTCGCCCACGAGCTGCGGGCGCGTGCGGCAGCGGTGGCCCGAGCTCACCGCGAGGGTGGGCTGCGATTGCAGGTTCAGGGTTCCGCCGGGCGCGTACCCGACGCCGGTGCTGCACGCGGTGGGGGCCGCCGAGGTGCCGGGGCTCGAGTCTCGCGTGAAGGAGGTCGCCGCGCGAGGAGGGCTCGCGAAGGCCGCGGTCGAGGCGATGAACGAGGGCCGCAAGGAGCTCGGCGCGAAGGCGTCGGCGCTCTGCGCGCGCCTCGCCGACCTGAGGCGTCAGCGCAAGGTGCTCGAGCGCGCCATCGCGTCGGTCGAGAGCGACCTCGACGCGCTGCTCGACGAGGTGGGCGACGCGGAGCTCGAGACGCCGTCGGGCACGCTCAAGCGGGTGACCGAGAACGGCGTGCGACGGTTCGTGCTGGAGGTGTGACCGTGGCGAAGCAGGGCAGGCCGCTGGTGGTGACCGACCCGACGCTGCTGATCCGCCGCGACAACGAGCGGCTGGTGATGGTGCGCGACCGCGCGGTGGTGTTCGCGATGCCGCTGCGCGAGGTGTCGCACGTGGCGCTGCACGGGCCCGTGACCATGACGGGCGCGGCGATCGCGGGGCTGCTCGACGAGGGCGTCGACGTGACGCTGCACTCGAGCTCGGGCCGCTGGCGCGGCACGCTCACCAGCGCCCAGAGCGGCAACGTGTATCTGCTGCTCGCGCAGGTCGACGCGTGGAACCGCGCGCCCCGCCGCGCCGAGGCCGTGCGCGCGCTGGTCGCGGGCAAGATCGCGGGGCAGCGACAGATCGTGCGGCGGGCGTGGCTCGACCGCTCGCTCGTGCGCTGCGAGGCGGCGGCCCGGCGGCTCGGCGAGCTCGAGGCGCAGGCGTGGCGCGAGGACGACCTCGACGCGCTCCGCGGCGTCGAGGGCATCGCGTCGGCCGAGTACTTCGGCGTCTTCGACGAGCTGCTCACGAACGGGTGGCGCTTTCCGGGCAGGGTGCGCCGCCCGCCGACGGACCCGGTGAACGCGATGCTGTCGTTCGGCTACACGCTCGCGTGCGGCGAGGTGGCGAAGGCGCTCTTCATGCGGGGCTTCGACACGCGCATCGGGCTGCTCCACGGGCTGCGCTACGGGCGCGAGTCGCTGGTGCTCGACATGGTCGAGGAGTTCCGCGCGACGCTCGTCGACCGCTTCGTGCTGAAGCGCGTGAACCTCGGGCAGGTGAAGGTCGACGACTTCGAGACGCTCGACGACGGCGCGGTGCGGCTCACCTCCTCCGCGCGCCGCGACTTTCTCGAGGCGTGGGAGAAGCTCCTCGACGAGCGGGCGCCGCTGCTCCAGCACGAGGCGGGCTGGAGCGAGGACCCGGCCGTGCTCTCGCAACGGATCGAGCGGCCCGCGGAGCCCGACGGTGACGACGAGGAGGACGACGCCCCCAGCGGGAGCATGAAGGACGACCGCCCGGTGACCTGGCGCATGCGCATCGAGCGGCAGGTGCTGCGCCTCTGGCGCTTCTTCATGAAGAACGAGCCGTACGTGCCGATGACCCTGACGCGGCGGAGCGTTCGCGCGGCGATCGAGGCGGCGCAACAGCCCGTGCCTCCCGAGCCGGGCGGGCCGCCAGGACCGAAAGTCGTGCGGCAGCGGTCGCCCCGACGGTAGGGCCCCGGCGGGGCGATGGGCCGCTCGAACCCCTGGGGGGTTCCCGAGGCGCTCCGCGTTGCGGAGGGGGAACCCCCCCAGGGTTCCGAAGGCGCTCCGCGTTGCGGAGGGGGAACCCCCCCAGGGTTCCGAAGGCGCTCCGCGTTGCGGTGGGGGAACCCCTGGAGGGTTCCTCGGGCGTGGAGCCGACCGTCGGGCGTCCCCGACGAGGCCGTCTGCGCCCGTTCGGGCAGATCGTCGAAGCCGAAGGCGGATCCAGGGCGCCCCCCAACAGTCCGGCCCGAACGAGCGAACCCCCTGGAATTGCGGCGAAAACAGGTTCTCAAAACGCGCCCGGCGCGCGGAAGTGCGCGAAGGCGTTGACTTTACGGCGGAGTTGGGGTTCCGTCGGGGCCTCCCCGAGGGGATGGGCAGCCCGCTGCCCCGGGTCTGTGACAGGAGGTTCTCAAAAAGCGGCGTAGGAGTCGTGGAATTTCCAGGGGTTGCAGGGGCAGAGGCGAAGGGCATCCCGAACAGAGAGCGGGATTGAGACTCGTAGACGAGCCGGAGGAAGCACGCGGCTGCTTCGAGGCGAAGGGCATCC